>CAZZVZ010000043.1:0-13690 GCA_964657655.1 Gammaproteobacteria bacterium
AGGTGGTGTTCGAGGATATTCAGAAGCACGCCAGCGACCACTTCGGATGCCTGAGTGCCATCGTTCGCTATACGGCGATCGATGACCGCGGTGCTGCCCTGCGCAGCATGCAAAACCGCTTGACGTGGGTGCTGCAGCGCTTTGAGGCCGGCTGGCTGATCGTGCACGAACACACCTCAGTACCGATCAGCTTTGCAGACACCCGCGGAATTCTGCAGCGCGAGCCGGACTAGGTGGAACCGTGGCGGGTTATTTCTTGGCGCCACGCTTGGCGCGCGGATGGGCTTCGTCGTAGACCTTGGCGAGGCGCTGGAAATCAAGACTGGTGTAGACCTGGGTCGAGGCGATGCTCGCGTGCCCGAGCATTTCCTGCACGGCGCGCAGATCGCCGCTTGACTGCAGCACATGACTGGCAAATGAATGGCGCAGCACGTGCGGGTGCACATTGGCGGGGATATTGCGCGCCTGGGCGTGGGCTTTCAGACGCAGCTGCACCGTGCGCGCCGAGAGCCTGCCGCCCTTCTTGCTCACGAACAGCGCGGCCTCGTCTGGCAGTGCCAGTTCCGAGCGGACTTCAAGCCAGCGCCTGATCGCGGTGATCGCCTGGCTGCCCACCGGAACGCGGCGCCGCTTGTCGCCCTTGCCGGTCACTTCTGCCTCACCTGCACGGGCATCGATATGGCCGCGTGAGTGCTCGGCCGAGAGATCCAGATCGATCAGCTCGGACAGTCGCAGTCCTGACGAATAAAGCAGTTCGTAGATGGCGGTATCGCGCCTCGTTTCGGCGTCGTCCCTGGCGTTGGGTGCGGTGTCCGGGCTGACCAGCTTGATGGCGAGCTCGGCCGACAGGGCCTTGGGGATGCGTTTGCCAACCTTGGGCGCGCGCACGTCCTGGACCGGGTTGCCGGGGATCTGCCCGGCTTCAGCGAGGTAGCTAAAAAACGTGCGCCAGGCCGACAGGCGGCGCGCCAGCGAGCGCGGTTTCAGGCCGGCGCCATGCATCTTGGCAATCCAGCGCCGGATATGCCGCTCTGCCACTTCGGACCACGCCTCGTGCAGCCCTTCGCTTGCAGCAAGCGCTGCCAGCACTTCGAGCTCGCGCCGGTAGTTCAGCACCGTGTGCGGTGACAGCTGGCGCTCCTTTTCGAGCAGGTCGAGGTATGCCTGCATGCCGGCCGGCAACGGCGCCCTGGTGCTGGCCGGCGAAGGTGCGGGCTTGGCGTTCGGGTGGCGAGGGGACGTCATCGCCTCGACCACCTCAGCCCAGCAATCGCGTCAGCGCTGCGCTGGCGGCTTGGCCCAGGTGACCGAGCACCTCCACGCCCATGCCGGCGTGAAAGCGTTTCGGGTCGCCCGAGCCGAACACCAGAATGCCAAAGGCCTGTGGTTCGGCCCCGCGTCTTAAGGCGATCAGCGCGGCTGACTGGACGCTCGCTGCATCGAGCAGCGCGAGGGCGTCGCGGTGTTCGGGGCATGGGGCGCCCACTGCCGGCACGCTCAGCTGGTTGGCCAGGCTGATCAGTTCCACCGGCACCGGCCCGCACACCGGCAGGTCGGCGAAGTCGTCGCTCGCATCCCAGATGCGCAGCGCCACCTGCGGGATGGAAAAGATCTCGACGAGATTGTGCTGCAGTGTCTCGGGCAGACTGCGCGCGTTTCGCTGCAGCAGCAATGCCCTGGTGAAGTGCTGCAGCTTTTCAAGGATGGCTTCGTTTTCCTTGCCAAAGCGCAGCAGCTCGGCCAGGCGCATCTCGAGCGCCTTGTTCTTCTCGCGCAGCGTGATGATCTGGCGTTCGGAGAGCGAAATCGCACGGTTGCCGTGCGGGTGCGCCAGGTTGACGGAACTTAACAGGTCAGCGTACTGCTCGAAAAATTCGGGGTTCTTGATCAGGTAGTCAGCAACGTCAGGTGCGTTCATTCGCGATATTTTTTTAGGGCGTCGAGAGATTCGATAAGGTCAGGAGGAAAAAGGTTCTGCCTTGCTCTAGGCTCGCTCATTGGGTGGCGCTAGTCAAGCTGGCTCAAATCGAGTTCACCTTCGAACACGGTGACTGCCGGACCGCTGAGCGTCACTGCATGTGCGGGCTCGCCATCCCAGGCAATCGCGAGCTCTCCGCCGCGCGTCCTGACCGTCACCGGACTTGCGAGCTGACCCTGCGCCATGCCGATCACGGCGGCAGCGCAGGCGCCAGTGCCACACGCCAGTGTCTCGCCCACGCCGCGCTCAAACACGCGCAGTGCCAGCGTGTGCCGGTCGATGGTCTGGCAAAAGCCGACGTTGACGCGTTCTGGGAATCTGACGTGATGTTCCAGCGCCGCACCAAGCTTTGCCACCTCGGCCTTGCTGACATCGCCGACCGGGACCACCACATGGGGATTACCCATCGAGCAAACCGAGATTTCCAGATTCGAGCCTGCCACCTCGAGCCGGTAGCGCGGCGCGACGCTGGCGCCGACGGCAGCAAGGCCCGCGGCGTCAAACGGCACCGCTGCTGCATCAAAACGCGGCCGGCCCATGTCCACTTCGATGCTGCCGTCTTCCAGCAGGCGTGGCTCGATCACGCCGCTCTTGGTGGACACGCGAATGGCGCGCTTGTCGGTCAGATGGTGCTCGAGCGCGAAGCGCACGAACGCGCGGGCGCCGTTGCCGCATTGCTCGACCTCACCGCCATCGGCGTTGAAGATGCGGTAGACAAAGTCGGTATCGGGTGCATTGGCGGGTTCGACGACGAGCACCTGATCGCAGCCGATGCCAAGGTGCCGGTCCGCCAGGCGCGCAATACGCGCGGCGGTCAGTGGCAGCGGACCCTTTGTGGCGTCGAATACCACGAAGTCGTTGCCAGCGCCGTGCATTTTTGTGAAGGGCGTTTTCACCTTGGGTTGATCCGGGGGGTTCAATAGAGTTTCGCACTGCCCGCCGGGCGTGTCTTGAAGCGCTTGTGGGTCCAAAGATACTGTTCGGGCATTTCAGCGACGCGCTGTTCGATGAACTGGTTCATGCGCAGCGTCGCGGCCGCAATGTCGTTGCCCGGGAAATCCTGCCAGGCCGGATAGAGCTCGACTTCATAACCGTCGCGCGTGATGCGTGTCACGCAAGGTACCACGCGTGCGTTGGCGAGTGCTGCGAGGCGCGCCGGCGCTGTCACGGTAGCTGCAGGGACGCCGAAGAACGGCACAAAAATGGCATCGCGCGCACCAAAATCCATGTCCGGCAGGTAGTAGAACGGCAGCCCGTCGCGCAATGCGCGCAGCGCCTGGCGCACCCCGTCCTGACGTGACAGCAAGAGCGGCGAATTGAAACGGCTGCGACCGGCCAGGATGGCTTGGTTGAAGACACGGTTCTTCTGGTTCGAGTAGATCGACACCAGCTGCCACGTCATGGTGGCCAGCACGCCACCGGCGTCGAGCCCGACAAAATGCGGCGCCAGCAGAATGACCGGATGCTGGCGGGCGGCCTCCTCGTAGAAATGCAGATTCTTCCACCGCACCGCCTGCCGGATCCGTTCGGGCTTGCCCCACCAGATGAGGCCGCGATCAAGCAGTGCTTCGGTGAAGGCGCGAAAGTGGGCACGCGCAAGCCTGCGTCGCTCGCCATCGCTCATCTGAGGAAAACAGGCTTTCAGGTTGGCGTGCGCCACCAGACGGCGCTGGCGGCCGACCAGGTAAAGCAGCGGCGCCGCGCGTGCTGCGACAAAGCGTGTCACGCGCAGCGGCAGTGCGCCGAAGCAGCGCAGCATGAAGAGCGCCAGACGCGTCATGCGGGGCGGCTCACGCCACGCGGCAGCTTGTAGCGGCGATAGCCCCACAGGTATTGGGCCGGACAGCGCCTGATGAGCGCCTCAAGGGCCAGATTGAGCTGTGTCGCGCGCTCTTCGGGCGAGCCTGACAGGCTCGCCGTGAACGGCGCGATATGCACGATCCAGCCACGCCCTTTGGGCAGGCGCTCGCCAAAGGCCAGCAGGATGGTCGCGCCACTCATCTCGACCAGGCGTGCCGGCAGGGTCATGGTGTAGGCAAGCCGTCCGAAGTGCGGCGCAAAGATGCCCTCGCCGCGGCTTGGCACCTGATCGGGCAGCAGGCCCACCGCCTGATTCTGACGCAGCGCACGCACCAGGCGTTTGACACCCGACAGGTCGGCTGGCGCCAGAATCAGGTTATGTCGCTGCCGCGCGCCTTCTAACAGCGGCCTGAACAGGGCCTTGCGTGGCGGCCGGTACAAGACGGTGATCGGCTCGCCGTCGTCGGGCCGTGTCGCGAAATGCTGGGCGGTGATTTCAAAGCAGCCCAGATGCGGCGTCAGGAACAAGATGCCGCGCCCGGTCTGGCGTGCCTGATCGATCAGCTGCCACTGTTCGGTGCTGGTGCGGGCGAGCACATCGGCACTTGGTCTGAGCCACACGAACGGCAGTTCCAGCATGCTCTTGCCGGCCTCGCGTGCCGCGGCGCGCGCCAGAGCCGGGTCGTGATAACCCGCCTGGGCCAGATTGGCACGCAGTTCGCGTCTCACGCCAGGCGAGCACAGATAGGTGAGCTGTCCCAGTCCTGCGCCGATCGCCTGTAACAGGCGCAGCGGCAGATACGAAAGCAGCTTGAAGATGAACAGGATCAAATGAAATCCATGTGGCTGATCTGGCTGTTGGCCCCGGGCGATCAGGACAGCTCCGCTGGACCCCTTCAGGCGGCGTGGCAAGGCCGGCACGCAGGTGGCGCTGGGCCTCGCAAAATCGCGGTATCATACGCTCGATCGTTCACGGGCTCGCCAGGTTAATTGACAACTTGCGAGGCGAGCCGAAAGCCCCGAACAGGGACTTTCCGATCACCGCTAAAGCGTCTTCCGTACTCACAGCCCTGTGACCGGTCGCGCGAGCGACCCGCGTGAATCCACCGCCGTTACAGGAGCAACATGTCTTCCTCAGATTTTCTTTTTACTTCCGAATCCGTTTCAGAAGGTCATCCGGACAAGGTCGCCGACCAGATTTCCGATGCCATCCTCGATGCCATTCTGGCTCAGGACAAATACTCCCGCGTTGCTGCCGAAACGCTGTGCAACACCGGTCTCGTGGTCCTGGCGGGTGAAATCACCACGGCCGCCAACGTTGACTATATCCAGGTGGCACGCGAGACCATCAAGCGCATCGGCTACGACAATACCGAATACGGCATCGACTATAAGGGCTGCGCGGTGCTGGTGGCCTACGACAAGCAGAGCGTGGATATCAAGCGCGGTGTCGACAAGGCCTCCGACGACGACCTGAACCAGGGCGCCGGCGACCAGGGTCTGATGTTCGGCTACGCCTGCAACGAAACCCCCGAACTGATGCCAGCGCCGATCTACTACGCGCACCGGCTGGTCGAGCGCCAGGCCGATCTGCGCCGTGACGGCCGCCTGCCATGGCTGCGTCCTGACGCCAAGTCGCAGGTCACCTTCCGCTACCTCGACGGCAAACCGGTCAGTATCGATACCGTGGTGCTGTCGACCCAGCATGCGCCTGACGTCAGCAACGAGACCATCCGGGAAGCGGTGATCGAGGAGATCATCAAGCCGGTGCTGCCCAGGGAGTTCATGCAGGGCGAGGTCAAGTATCTGATCAATCCGACCGGGCGTTTCGTGATTGGCGGCCCGCAGGGCGACTGCGGCCTGACCGGACGCAAGATCATCGTCGACACCTACGGTGGCGCCTCGCCGCACGGTGGCGGGGCTTTCTCGGGCAAGGACCCCTCCAAGGTCGATCGTTCGGCCGCCTACGCTGCGCGTTACGTGGCCAAGAACATCGTCGCCGCCGGTCTGGCGCGCCAGTGCCAGGTGCAGGTCAGCTACGCCATCGGCGTGGCAAAGCCGATTAACATCACGGTTTACACCGAAGGCACCGGCAAGATCTCTGACGATGACATCGAAAAACTGGTCGCCAAGCACTTCGACCTGCGTCCCAAGGGCATTGTCCAGATGCTCGATCTGCTGCGCCCGATCTACGAGAAGACGGCCGCCTACGGTCACTTCGGCCGTGAAGAGCCTGAGTTCACCTGGGAAGCGACCGACAAGGTCGAGGCGCTCAAGAGCGGCGCCGGCCTCTAGCCGCAAAAGGGCCCCGTGAAGACGGGGCCGCTGCTGGACACCAGCGCGCTTCAGCGCTGGTTCGATCGGCGCATCGAAGCCTCGGGTGACTTGACCTGCTTCGTGCTGAAGGAGGCGCGCGCCAGTTTCTTCGTCATCTTCTTCATGGCAGCGGTGCTGGCGCTGCCGCGCGGCCAGGTGCTGGGCATCCCGCGCTACGACCTGCTGCTGGTCTATGCGCTGCTGCTGCAGGGCGTGATGCTCGCGAGCCGCATGGAAACGCTCGACGAGTTCCGCACCATTCTGGTCTTTCATGCGCTCGGCTTCGCACTCGAGGTGTTCAAGACCTCAGGCGCGGTGCAGTCATGGTCTTATCCCGAATTCGCCTATACCAAGATGTTCGGCGTACCGCTCTTTTCCGGGTTCATGTACGCCTCGGTCGGCAGTTACGTGATGCAGGCCTGGCGCGGCCTCGAGGTGCGCATGCTGCATCACCCGCCGCTCTGGATGCAGGCGGTGCTGGCCTTGCTCATCTATCTGAACTTCTTCACCGACCACTGGATGCTCGACCTGCGCTGGTATCTGGTCGCAGGGGCGATCGGGCTGTATTCGCGCACCACGGTGCTGTTTCGGCCCAAGCGCCGCGACTACCGCATGCCGATCCTGCTCGCCTTCGTGCTGATCGGCTTGATGATTTTCCTGGCCGAGAACATCGGGACCTTGTTTGGCGTGTGGCGCTACCCCAACCAGATCGGCGCCTGGGCCATGGTGCATGTGGGGAAATGGAGCTCCTGGTCGCTGCTGGTCATAGCCCGATCATGTTGGAATGCGGCGAAGTCATGACGTTTGCGGTGGTGGCGACCTTAAAGGATATCAAGGCGCGCATTCACGTCGCGGCCGATCCCGACTGGGATCACTATTTCGGCGCTGCGCCGGAAGTGACGCGCCGCACCGGGTGAGGCTAAAGCGTGGCAGGTCAATTTTCTTCAAGACCGCGCATGCTCCGGGTGCAATGCTGAAGCTTCACCAGCCGCGATGCTCAGGATCGATGATGCGAACACAGATTTCAGGCGACAGCGTCGTGACGCTCGCAGCGCTCGGCGTGATCGCCTACCTGTGCGAAACGCTGGGCCACGAGGCCTTGGGACACGGTGCGATGTGCATCGCGCTGGGTGGCGAGGTCGAAGCCGTTGCGCCGCTTTGGATGCGCTGCTCGGTGAGCTCAAAGCTCATCACGGCCGCCGGTCCGGGCTTTAATGTGCTGGCAGGTGTTGCGCTGGCGATCCTGCTTCTGACCTGCACCCGGCTGACCCTGCTGAGCTATCTGCTCTGGCTCGGCTGCGCGTTCAACGCGCTGGTGGCATGCGGCTATCTGATGGTGGGCGGCGCCACAGCCTTCGGCGACTGGGCTGTGCTGTTCGCATCCGTCACACCTGCCTGGACCTGGCGTGCCTGCGCGATGGGTGCCGGCCTGGCCGCCTACCTGGCCTGCCAGCGCGCGCTGTCTCACCTCTATGGCCGGCTGGTCGCGCCAGATGCATATGCCAAAGCGGTGCTCGCGCGCCGCCTCCTGGTACCAGGGTTTGCGGCCGCGGCGGTTGCCTGTCTTGCCGAGCTTGCTGCCGGCCAGCGGCAACCGGCAGGTTTCGTGTTGCCCCTCGCGTGCACCATGGTGCCGCTCTCGACCTTATTTTTTTCGATGGTGCCCGAGCATCATCGTCGCGCTACCGCGCGAGAGCCGATCGTGCTGCCCTCTTCGGGCACGCTTGTGGGGCTGGCACTCGTGTCTGGCGCGTTGTTTGTCGGCTTCATTGGGCGGCGTGCCGGGTTGCTCTCCTGACAGACCTGTTACAACTTGGTGTCAGCGGGACTGAAGCTGCTGCGGCGACCTGCGGCTCTCAATTGCGCTAGAATCACCCCTCGCCAAGGAGCGTTGCGACGGATCATTCGATCCGCCAGGCTTGGCTGTCTGAACCGCGCTCACGAACTTTTTTCGAAAGAAAGGAGGGCGTGATGAACGCCGCCGTAGCCCAATCCCGTACTGAATTAAACGACTTTGTTGTCGCCGACCTGAAGCTCGCTCCATGGGGCCGCAAGGAAATTGCCATTGCCGAGACCGAAATGCCAGGTCTGATGGCGATTCGCGCCGAGTTTGCCAAGGCGCAACCGTTAAAGGGCGCCCGCATCACCGGGTCGCTGCATATGACGATCCAGACGGCAGTGCTGATCGAGACGCTGCAAGCGCTCGGTGCCAGCGTGCGCTGGGCATCGTGCAATATCTTCTCGACCCAGGACCACGCCGCGGCCGCCATCGCCGTGACCGGCACGCCGGTATTTGCCTACAAGGGTGAATCGCTGACTGAATACTGGGATTACACCCATCGTATTTTCGAGTGGGCCGACGGTGGCTACAGCAACATGATTCTCGATGACGGCGGCGACGCCACATTGCTTTTGCATCTGGGTGCTCGCGCCGAGAAGGACAAGTCGCTGCTGGCCAAGCCCACCAGTGAAGAAGAGCGCGTCCTGTATGCCGCCATCGAAGCCAAGCTGAAAATCGATCCAACCTGGTATTCGACGCGCCTGCCCAAGATCATCGGTGTGACCGAAGAGACCACCACCGGCGTGCACCGTCTCTACGAGATGGCCGAAAAAGGCACGCTTGCCTTTCCAGCCATCAACGTCAACGATTCGGTCACCAAGTCGAAGTTCGACAACCTTTATGGCTGCCGTGAGTCGCTGGTCGATGCCATCAAGCGCGCCACCGACGTGATGGTGGCCGGCAAGATTGCCGTGGTCGCGGGCTACGGCGATGTCGGCAAGGGTTCGGCCCAGGCGCTGCGCGCCTTGTCGGCTCAGGTTCTGATCACCGAAATCGATCCGATCTGCGCACTGCAGGCGGCGATGGAGGGCTACCGTGTCGTGACCATGGAAGAAGCGGCTCCGATCGCCGATATCTTCGTCACTGCGACCGGTAACTACAAGGTGATCACGCACGAACATATGCGCGCCATGAAGGATCAGGCCATCGTCTGCAACATCGGCCACTTCGACAACGAGATCGATGTGGCGAGCCTTGAGCAGTACCAGTGGGACGAGATCAAGCCGCAGGTCGATCACGTGATCTTCCCGGACGGCAAGCGCATCATCTTGCTGGCCAAGGGTCGCCTGGTCAATCTTGGCTGCGGCACCGGGCATCCGAGCTATGTCATGTCGTCGTCGTTTGCCAACCAGACCCTGGCCCAGATCGAGCTGTACGGCAAGCCTGCCGACTACCCGGTCGGTGTCTACGTTCTGCCCAAGCATCTCGACGAGAAGGTGGCGCGTCTGCAACTCAGTAAGCTGCGTGCCACGCTCACCGAACTGCGGCCCGACCAGGCGTCCTACATCGGCGTCAGTGTCGACGGTCCGTTCAAGAAGGATAGCTACCGCTATTAGGCGGTGCGCTGAGGCGGTCGGCACCGCGGTGCCGACCGGAGTTGCAGGGGATAGGCTGTGCGTTTACTGGTCGTCTGGCTGATCAATGCCGTGGCGCTTCTGGCCGTGCCCTGGCTGATCACGTCGATTCATATCGACAGTTTCGCAGCCGCGCTGTTTGCAGCGCTGTTACTCGGCCTCGTCAATACCGTGCTGCGGCCCTTGCTGGTGCTGCTCACCTTGCCGGTGACGATCCTGACCCTTGGCCTCTTCATTCTCGTCATCAACGGTCTGCTTTTCATGCTGGTGGCAGCCTTCGTTCCGGGCTTTCACGTCGCAGGATTGCTGTCTGCCATGCTTGGCGCGATTCTCTACAGTGTCGTATCGTGGCTCTTGTCGGCGCTGCTGATGGCACGTTCATAGATTTCATGTCCACTCAAAACACCTTCAGTTTCGAGTTTTTCCCACCCAAGACCAGCGAAGGCGCGCACAAGCTGCGCACCGTCTGGCAGACCCTGGGTGCACTCGATCCGCGTTTTTTCTCGGTCACCTTCGGTGCTGGCGGCTCGACCCGCGAAGGCACGCTTGCCACCGTCGAGTCGCTGTGCGCGGATGGCTTGGTGGCCGCGCCCCACCTGTCTTGCGTCGGCGCCACGCCAGGCCTGGTGCGGGAATTGCTCGACACCTACCGTGCGCTTGGCATCAGGCGCGTGGTGGCGCTGCGCGGCGACCTGCCGTCTGGCACCGGTCCTTCGGGGGCTGGCGCGCTGCGCTACGCAAGCGATCTGGTGTCTTTCGTGCGTGAGCACTCAGGTGACTGGTTTCACATCGAGGTGGCGGCCTATCCGGAGTTCCATCCTCAGGCGCGCAGCGCCAAGGAAGATCTCGCGGCATTCGCCAACAAGGTGAGAGCCGGCGCCAATTCGGCCATCACGCAGTTCTTTTTCAATGCCGATGCCTATCTGCGTTTCGTAGACGATGTCGGCAAATTAGGTGTGACGGTACCGATCGTGCCCGGTATCATGCCAATTACGAATTACATGCAGCTCAAGGGTTTCGCGGAAAAATCGGCCATCGACATGCCGCGCTGGATCGAAGAGCGGCTGCGTGGCTTTGGCGATGACAGTGCTTCAATCCGGGCCTTCGGGCTCGACGTGATTACTGCCCTGTGCGACCGGCTGTTGTCCGAAGGGGCGCCTGGACTGCACTTTTATACGATGAACCACGCACAAGCTTCGGCAGAAATATGGAGTCGACTCAAGCTTTCAGAGCGCTCCACCAAAAAGCAGGCCAATGCGGCCTAAGGCGCAAGCGCGCCCCGGGTCGCTCGGTCTCTTCGCTCTAGGCGACTGATGACGACGCCGGTGCTGGTCGCGAGTCTCAAGATCGGCATGTTCGTGTCCGAGCTGGACCGTCCGTGGAGCGAGACCCCTTTCCTGACCGAAGGCTTCCTGATCGTCGAGGCCGATCAGCTCGAATTGCTGCGCACCTATTGCCGCCGCGTGTTCATCGACCCGCTGCGCTCGAGCCCCGAATCGCTGTCGCATCTGGGCGACCTGCGCGGCAAGCAGAAGGATTCCGGCTGGGACGGTGATCACGCCTTCGAACTGGCGCTGTCGCGCATCTTTCCCGAATGGAAACGCAAGCACCTGATCAACTCGAAGCTTGCAGGCAAGATGGCGCGCGCCTCTCATTTCATCGAGCAGCGCGTACTGGCGGCGCTCGGTCAGGGCAAGACACGGCGCATCGGCGCTGCGCGAGCGCGCGCCGTGCCGGCCCGCTATACCCTCTTCAAATATCGCAATTCGCGCGGTGCGCGCGCCGAAATGCGACGCGCCCGGCCGCTCTACCTGCACACCGAACGCCTGCTCGAAAACGTCAGCGAGATGCTCAAAGCCAATCTCGAGATCGATCTCAAGCCGATCGAGAAGGCGGCCCGTGAGCTGGCGCAAAGCGTGATTGCCAATCCACAGCCTTTGCTGTGGCTGTCGTGGATCAGAGCGCTCGGCCTTAATCCCACCGACCACGCCATGAAGGTCGCGATTCAGCTGCTGGCGTTCGGCCGCCATCTCGGTCTAGACAGCGATGAGCTCAGAAAACTGGCCATGATCGGTCTGCTGCTCGACATCGGCAAGGCCAAGATCGATGCCGTGCTGCTGCAAAAACGCGAGGCATTGAGCGCCGACGAACTGACCCAGGTCAGAAAGCACGTCGAGTTCGGGCTCGAGGTGATCGGCACCCCAAGCAGTATCGGCCGCGATATTTTCGAGGGCATCGCGGAGCATCATGAGCGGCTCGACGGCAGCGGCTACCCCAAGGGATTGAAGGATCCCGACATCGGCCTGTTCGGTCGCATGGCGGGCATTGTCGATACTTTCTCGACCCTGACTGCACGGCGTGCCTACGCCCCGGCCATGTCGGCGTTTGACGCCCTGAAGGTGCTCTACGCCGGGACCGATTCGGGATTCTCGCGCGATCTGGTGGAAGTCTTCATCGGCGCGCTTGGCATCTATCCGGTGGGCTCGCTGGTCGAGATTTCCAGTGGCGAGATCGCGGTGGTGCTGTACCAGACGCCAGCGCATCAGCTGCGGCCTCGCGTGCTGGTACTGACCGACGCGGAGAAGCTGCCGCGCCGTTCGCTGCTGGTCGACCTGCTGCAAAATCCGCAGGACCGAAACGACCACGTCATGCGCATCACGCGCGGTCTGCCGCTTGGAGCCTACGGGCTCGATCCGAGACGCTTTCAACTCGGCTAGCCGCATTGGCTAGTCGCATGGGCAGGCCGTGCGCTGGCTGAGCCGCTGGCTAGGTCAAAAGAGCGGGGCTGTTCACAATCGTTTGCACCTGCGATGCAACAGCCGCCCTAGAAGTCACAATGAAGACATGTCAGATCACCAGACTGGGGGATTACTTTTCTTCGGGTTGTGTGGCATGTCCTGCTTTGAGATAACTGGTGCGAGTGCGCGATCTGGCGGAGGACTTGCTCGCTTGCTGGTCGCGGTCATCCTCTTCTTCGCGATGATGCCGCAGCACGGCGCGATGGCCGCTGAACATTCGATCGTGATTGGCCAGGTGGTCGACCAACACGGCAACGATCTCGAGTCGAGCCGCGACTACGTAATCGGCGCCAAGCTGTACTTCGATTTCATCAACTCCAAGGGCGGTATCAACGGCTGGCATCTGCAGCAGTCGGTACGCGACTCGGGCGGTGATGCGGTGCTGGCGCTGACGCAAACGCGCCAGCTGATCAGCGACGACAACGCTCTGGTGCTGTTTGGCTATACCGGAGAAGCAGCGATCCGCGCGGTGGCCGACTCTGGCGTGCTGGAACGCAGCGGTATTGCATTGGTCAGCCCTTTGACCGGCTTTGCCGATGATGCCGGCATGCAGAGCCGCAACCTGTTCATATCGCGCGTGCCTTACGCCACCGAAGTCAGGAAGATCTTCGAATATTTCCACACGGTCGCGCTGTCGCGTTTCGCGGTGATTGCCACGCGCCAGGATCTGGCTGAACGCCTGATGCCGCAACTCGCCCGGCTCGCCGGCGCAGCGCCGTCATCTGCTGGCGCAAGCAATGCCAGCAGCGGCATCGTGTTCGAGGCCACCGTGTTGAATCCGGGCATGCTCGACGATGCACTCAAGCGTGCCGACGCGAAAAATCCGCAGGTTCTGATTGTGCTCGGTGACGGCCTTGATCTGGGTCTCGTGGCGCGCTCGCTGGCTGAGCGCCATGACGCACTGCCCGTGGTTGGCCTGTCGCTCGCCAACAGCCGCGTGGTGCTGCAGGTGGCAGGCGAGAAGGATGCCAACGGCATCCTGCTGTCCCAGGTGGTACCCAATCCACTGCGCGGCAATACCCCGATTACGCGCGAACACCTGGCCTTCATGAAACGCTACCTCGACGAGCCGCCGTCGCATCTGACGCTCGAAGGTTTCATGGCCGCCAAGTCACTGGTCGAAGTGCTGCGCGATGCCACGGCGCATGGCGCCGATCGTGGCGCGGTGCTGCATGCCCTGCGCAGTCGTGCCGCGATGGATGTGGGTGGCGTGATGCTTGGCTACGGTCAAAGCGATGCGCCGCTGACCAGTGTCGACCTGACCATGGTGCGCGCCGACGGCACGCTGCTCAACTGAGCGTCAGGCAGCACCAGCGCCGGTTGCACCGGGTGCCGGCGCAAGGGGTGCTTCGGGCGCTTCTTCGCCGAAGTAGCCGTTGCGGCC
>CAZZVZ010000044.1:0-13537 GCA_964657655.1 Gammaproteobacteria bacterium
GTATCGCTGCAACATGCCCGAATTACCTGAAGTTGAAGTCACACGCCGCGGCATTGCGGCGAAGATCACGGGCCGCACCATCACCTCTGTCACGATTCGTAACCGTGCCTTGCGCTGGCCGGTGCCCGCCGACCTTGCCCGGCGCCTGACAGGTGCACAAGTGCAGACCGTCGCGCGACGCGGAAAGTTCATCCTGATTGACTGCCTCAAGGGGAAGGTTCACGGGACCCTGATGGTGCACCTCGGCATGACCGGCACCTTTCGTGCCGTGGCAGTCGATGAAGCGCTGCGCACGCACGATCACGTCGATCTGTGTTTCGATGGAATCATCGCACGCTTTAACGACCCACGCCGCTTTGGCGCCATGCTGTGGCACGACCCGGCGGCAGACGGTCCGATCGAATCCAGCAAGCACCTCAAGGCGCTCGGCGTGGAGCCGCTCGAAGGTGAGTTTGCGGGTCAGCTCGGCGGCACGCTGCTCTGGCAGAAAAGTCGTCACAAAACCGTGGCGGTCAAGGCCATGCTGCTGTCCGGGGCGGTGGTGGTGGGGGTCGGCAATATTTACTGTTCTGAAGCGTTGTTTCGCGCCGGCATCAATCCGCGCCTGGCGGCCGGCCGCGTCAGCCAGCAGCGCTATCAGAAATTGGCCGAGGCGATCCGCGTCACGCTGGCGACTGCGATCGAGCGTGGTGGCAGCAGTCTGCGCGATTTTGTGGGCGCCGATGGCGCGCTTGGTTATTTCCAGCAGGACTACTTCGTCTACGGCCGCACCGGCCTGCCCTGCCGCGTGTGCAGCACGCCGATCCGCCAGATCCGCCAGGGTCAGCGCTCGACCTTCTACTGCCCCTTCTGTCAGGCGCGCTGAGTACTTATAGGCGCCTCTGAAGCACTGTAGCAACACCTATTCGTCCCAAGCGCCGCCGCGCATGCCGTTCGCTAGGCGTCGCCAGTGGCATCGATTAGACTTGGGCGGTCCTCGCGCCGGCCTCAGCGGCCGTCAGCCATCAAAAATTAATGAATAACCTCGTCGAAAAATTTCAGGAATACAGCACCTGGCGCTTCACGCTGACCCGCGCCATTGAACAGTATCGCGAATGGTTGCGCGAAGTTGGATTGTCAGATGCGCAAAGCGATTCACGCATCGCGCGCGTGCTCGGGCGTCTTTTCGACGACAAGCTCAGCATCGCTTTCGTGGCCGAGTTCTCGCGCGGCAAGTCAGAACTGATCAACGCCATCTTCTTTGCGGACTATGGCCAGCGCATCCTGCCATCTTCTGCTGGCCGCACCACCATGTGTCCGACCGAGCTGTTATACGACGAAGGCCTGCCGCCCTCGATCAGGCTGCTGCCGATCGAGACACGCGCCTTTCACGCCACCACCCAGGATTACAAGTCACTGCCGCAGGAATGGAAGGTGTTCCCGCTCGACACCAGTTCCGGCGATGGCATGCTGTCCGCGTTCAAGCAGGTGAGTCTGACCAAGCGCGTGCCAGCCGACGAAGCAAGGCGTTACGGCTTGTTCGACGAGAACGATCCGGACAACGGCTACGCACTCGACGAGGAGGGCAACGTCGAAGTTTCGATGTGGCGCCACGCCATCATCAATTTCCCGCATCCACTGCTAGAACAAGGTCTGGTGATTCTTGATACGCCAGGCCTGAACGCCATCGGTACCGAGCCCGAACTGACACTCAATCTGATCCCCAATGCACATGCTGTGCTGTTCGTCCTGGCTGCTGATACCGGTGTCACCAAGAGCGACATCGAAGTCTGGAGAAAGCATATCGGCGGCCCGAGAAAGCAGGGACGGCTGGTGGTGCTCAACAAGATCGACAGCATGTGGGACGATCTCAAGACGCCGTCTGAAGTCGACGCAGAGATCGAAAAGCAGGTCGAGAGCTGCGCCCATATTCTCGGCCTCGAGACCCACCAGATGTTTCCGGTGTCGGCGCAAAAGGGCTTGCTTGCCAAGGTGCATCACGACGATCCGTTGTTGGCCAAGAGCCGCCTGCCGGCACTGGAACGCGCGCTTTCTGTGGAACTGATTCCGCAAAAGCAGAGCATCGTGCGCGAGATCGTGCGCCAGGAAATGGGTGAACTGGTACGCAATGCCCAGGCTACGCTTGCCGCGCGCGGCACCGGCTTGAACACCCAGGCGAGCGAACTGAGGAGCTTGCGCGGCAAGAACAGCAGCGTGGTGGCGCACATGGTGACGCGCGTGCGCGCCGAAAAGGAGCAGTTCGACAAGTCACTGGTGCAGTTCCAGGCGCTGCGCTCGGTGTACGCGCGCCTGACCGCTGAAGTGTTCGACGAACTCGGCATGGCCCGGCTGCGCCAGCAGGCCAAGGGGACGCGCGAACGCATGCTCAATCCTCTGCAGACTTCAGGCGGTCTGCGCGGCGCGATGGGTGACTTCTTTACTCTGGTCCACAAGACCCTGACCCGTTCGCAGGCCAAGACCGACGAGATCGCGGCCATGATCCGCCACATGTATCAGAAGTTCAGTTCTGAACATGCCATGGTGCTGACCGACCCGATGGGCTTCTCGCTGACGCGCTATGTCAACGAGGTCAACCGCGTGCAGAAAGTCTATGAGCAGCGCTTTGGCTTTTTGACCACGCTCTCGAACGACCAGGTGACCCTGACGCAGAAGTTCTACGAGTCGATCGCAAGTCGCATCAAGGAGTGCTTCGAGATGGCCAATCGCGACGTCGAGGCGTGGTTGAAGGCCATCATCGCGCCGCTCGAAGGCCAGATCCGCGAGCATCAGATGCAGTTGCGGCGCCGTCTCGAATCGATCAAGCACATCCAGGACGCAAGTGAGACTCTGGAAGAACGCATTGGTGAACTCAATGCCCAGGAAACCGATCTGGAGCGTATTCATGCGCGCCTGGCCGAACTGAGCCAGGCCATTACCTGGACGCTGCAGGCCACCATCGACGCCGAGCAGGGCGCCCTGATCATCTAGCCCCAAGTGAATCGCAGCTCCTTCGCTGCGCGCCTGGTGGCCTGGCAAAAGCACGCCGGGCGCCACGACCTGCCGTGGCAGAACACGCGCGACGTGTATCGCATCTGGCTCTCCGAGGTGATGCTGCAGCAAACGCAGGTCAGCGCAGCCCTGCCTTACTATCTGCGCTTTCTGGAGCGCTTTCCGGATGTGTTCGCACTGGCACAGGCGCCGGCCGACGATGTCATGGCCGCCTGGGCAGGCCTTGGTTATTACAGCAGGGCGCGCTCACTGCATCGCTGTGCACGCGAAGTGGTCGAACGCTTCAACGGTGTCTTTCCAGGCGACGCCGCAGGGCTGCTGGCATTGCCCGGTATCGGCCGATCGACAGCCGCTGCAATCGCGGTATTCGCCTACGGTCAGCGCGAGGCGATTCTTGAAGGCAACGTCAAACGCGTGCTGTGTCGCGTGTTCGGCATCGATCTCGACATGCAAAAGCCAGCCACCGAACGTGAACTGGTGTTGCTGGCAGAAGAACTGCTGCCGGATTCGGAGATCGAGGCGTACACCCAGGGACTGATGGATTTTGGGGCCACGCTGTGCACCCCGAGAAGACCTGCATGCGCACGCTGTCCGTTTCAGAGCGAGTGCGTGGCCTACAACAGTGCCCGCATCGAACAGCTGCCGCGTCCGCGTGCGCGGCGCGTGGTGCCGCTCAGACGCGCCGGTTTTTTGCTGTTGCGCCATGGTGGACGCATCTATCTTGAACGGCGTCCTGAAAGCGGCATCTGGGGCGGTCTTTGGTGTCTGCCCCATTCGCCCATCAGCGAGGAGCCACCTGGCCTCGAGGACATGCAGCGCTTTGCCGCTGCGCTGCTCGCGCCAGATGCAGGCGAGCGAGCCGCGCTTCTTTCACTCACGCGAGCCGCGTCGCTGGAACCGCTGGCGCGTTTTGTTCACGGCTTCACGCATTTCACGCTGGAGGCGAGTGTCTGGTCGCTTGATCTGGAGCTGCACAGCCACGCGCCGGCTCAAGGGCAGCTGGTGACAACCGAGCAGCGCGCACTGCTGGCGCTGCCGAGCCCGATCAGCCAGCTTTTCCTGCAGCTCGATAGCGCCGGGCTGTTTCCGTCACGTTAGCGCCGACGCGATTCGAAGGCCGCTTTGACGGCCTGCGTGATCTGCGCGTTACTGGCCCCTTTGCTGATGTAGCGAAAGATCTCGGCGCGGTTGAGGGCGCCTGCAATCACGTTCGCATCGAGAGTGCCTGACTGCAGGATGCGAACCGAATGCGGATACAGGTCCTTGACCGCCAGCAGAAAATCGCTGCCGCGCATGTCGGGCATGCGCTCGTCGGCGATCACGACATCGATATGCCTGAGTGCCAGTGTCTCGAAAGCATCGGGCGTGTTGCACACCACCACCGCCTTGAAACCGGCGTGCTCGATGACGTGGGCCGTGGCGAGCGCCTGAAGTTCGTCGTCGTCGAGAATCATGACCGTGGCGATCTCAGGATCTTCTTCTACAGGCGCCGTGAAGAACGCGTCCTTGGACAGCATGCGTTGCAGCACGCTGTCCGGTGGCGCGGGGCGGTGCAGCAGGAAACCCTGCAGCCGATCACAGCCGTTTCTTCCGAGGTAGCTGGCCTGTGCCCTGGTCTCGACGCCTTCGGCAATTGCGCTCATGCCGAGGTTGTGGGCCATCACGATAATGGTCCGGCAGATGGCCGCGTCCTTTGCGTCTGTCGTGATATCGCTGACGAATGAGCGGTCGATCTTGAGCGTGTCGACGGCGAAGCGGCGCAGATAGGTCAGACTCGAAAAGCCGGTGCCGAAATCGTCCAGCGCGATGCGCAGTCCAAGCTGCTTGAGGCGCGACAAGGTCTCGATGAAGGCTTCCACGCCGTCCATGGCGAGCGTCTCGGTGATTTCGAGTTCAAGGCAAGACGGTGGCAAGCCGCTGGTTGCGAGCACCTCGTGCACTTCGTCGACGAAGCCTGCGCGCTTGAATTGCGCGACCGACACATTGACCGAGATGGTGATGTCTTCGATACCTGCCGCGCGCCACCGCATCGCCTGCGCGCAGGCTTCCTGCAGCACCCAGTGGCCGATCGGCACGATCAAGCCGGTCGATTCAGCGACCGCCATGAATTCTTGGGGCGATGCCAGCACGCCGTCCTCGCGGCGCAGCCGCAGCAACGCCTCGGCGCCGTGGATGCGGCCACTGTCGGTCTGGGTTTGCAGCTGGTAATGCAGTTCGAAGCGACCCTGGTCGAGTGCTTCGCGCAGGCGCGCTGCGAGCGCCAGGCGGTCGGCGATTCGATAATCCATCGATGGCTGATGGATCTTGTAGCTGCCGCGCGCCACCGACTTGCTCTCCAGCACGGCCGCGTTGGCCTTGCGCAGCAACTCGCGCGCATCATCGTCGCTCGCTGAGTTGAGCGCGACGCCAAGCGATGCCTGGACGCGCAGGTCGCGACCGTTGAGCAGCATCGGTTCTGCCATGGCGGCAATCAGGCGCGCAGCCAGGGGTTCGGCTTCGCTTGCGGCCTGCAGGTGGCAGACACACACGTACTCATCTGCGATCACGCGCGCCACCCAGTCGCCGCTGCCGACCGCGCCGCTCAGGGCCTGCGCCACGTGCTGCAGCACCTGGTCGCCCGCCGAAAAGCCGGCGCTGTCATTGATGGTGCGAAAACCGTCGAGCGAAATCGCCAGGACGGCGATGATACCGCCCTGGCGCTGGGCCTGCGCCAACGCCTGACTGAGACGCTCTTCGATCATCTCGCGATTGAGAAGACCGGTTAAGGTATCGTGGGTGGCGTGATGGGCGAGCGCATCTTCCGAGCGGCGCTGTGCGCTGACGTCCGTGATGATGCCTACCATGCGTGTTACGCGGCCATCGTGGCCTTTCACAGGGGTCACGATCAGGTGATTCCAGAACAGGCTGCCGTCCTTGCGATAGTTACGCAGCACGCCGCTGTTGGCGTGCCGTTGGCGCAGCGCATCGCGCAGTGTCTGGAGCGGCTCCTGGTCGTGGTCAGTGCCCTGCAGGAAGCGGCAGTTGCGTCCGATCACTTCTGCTGCGCTGTAGCCGGTGATGCGTTCGAAGGCCGGATTGACGAACACGATCGGCATGTCGTACTGATCGGCATCGACCATCACGATGCCGCTTGGAGCCGCGTTGACGATACTCTCGTGGTCACGCAGCTGGCGCTGGTAGGCGCGTGCCTGGGTCACGTCCTGCAGGGCGCCAACCAGGCGCTGCGGCACACCGTCTTCAATCACCACGATCGCGCGGCTGAGCACTTCGGCATAGGCGCCGTCACCGCGGCGCATGCGATATTCGCAGTCCCAGTGGCGCGCCCCGGATGCGAGCGCCTCTCGAAGACTGGCCTGCACCCTGGCGCGGTCCTGGTCGTGGACCCGGTCGAACCATGCGTTGGGATCTCTTTCGAAACAGCCGCGCGCCAGTCCGAACACGCGTTCCACCGAGGCGCCGACCCACATCTGATTGGTGCGCAGGTCGCGCTCCCAGATGACATCGTTGGTGGCTTCGGCCGCCAGTTCAAACTGCTCATGGGAGCGGCGCAGCTGTTCGGCCGCGCGGTGCACCAGCGTGACATCGCTGAAGTAGGCGACCAGACCTCCTTGCGAAGGAAAGGTATGCAGCAGGTACCAGCGGTCCTTGGGCGCGAAGTAGGCCTCGACGTGCTGGCTGACCTGCTGGTCGATGGTGTTGCGGTAGGCAATGCCGAAGGCGTGTTCGCGCAGGTCGGGAAAAATGTCGAACATCAGCCGGCCGACCAGTTGTTCTGCAGCCTGACCGATCAGTGCGGCGCCGCGTTCGTTGATCTCGGTCAGGCGCATCTCGCAATCAAGAGCGAAGAATCCATCGGCGATCGAGTCGAGCGTCTCTGCCAGCGAATTCACGGCACGCGCATGCGCCTGCGTAGCGTTGCGCGTCTCGCTGATGTCGACTGCCACCGCGATGCGTGCCGCCACGTTGCGGTAGCGCAGGCGCTGGCTCTCGACAGCCACGTCGATGAAGCTGCCATTGCGGCGCTGATGCCGGTAGATGCCGTTGTGGCGGTCCGGGATGCCGCTTTTCAAAAGCGCGCTGAGCTCGGCCCGCATCTCAAGCGGCTTCATGTCGCTCATATGCATCGACATGAACTCCTCGTGCGAGTAGCCGTAGGTTTCTGTCGCGGCGCGATTGACGGCGAGGAACTTGAGGCTCTGTTCGTCGAACACCCACATCGGAACGGGTGCCAATTCAAACAGGTCGATTGGTAAGGCGGGTTCGTCCACTGCGATTCTCAGGAAAGCACAGCGTTAGCGTACACCTTCGCGCCTTACCGCAATCGGGGACTAGAACAGCAAAAAAATCACGCCATTAGATGATTTTCTGCTGGACCAGGTATTGGTGCACGATCGAAAGCCGCGTCGGTGCATCTGTTAATTCCATCAGCTTTTGCTTGGCGACCAGGGAAATCGGCAGCACTTCGCACAGCCGGTTGCCGACCCAGGACGCGTCATTGAGGCGATAGGGCTTTTGGATCGGCGGCTTGTTGTCGACGTCGATGCGGTCGATCTCGCGATCGAGCTGCTGGATGATGCGCTGCAGTAAATCGGAGCAGGCGCGGAATTTGGCCGGCACCACGGCATCGGGCTCGGCCTCCAGCTGTTCGGTCTGTGCCAGCAGCAGCCCGTCCTTTTCTTCGCGGATGCTGATGACACGAAAGCGTTCAGTGCCGATGGTCGAGATCTGCAGCACGCCGAGTTGCTCCATGTTCCAGTCGGTGATGCCGGCGCGGCAGCCGATGGCCTCGGGGTGTGCGGCGCCGGCGCCGATTTCCTGGCCCTTCTTGATGAGGCAGACCCCGAACTCGCGTTGGTCGCGCATGCAGGCGCGCACCATGTCCATGTATCTCGCCTCGAAGATGCGCAGCGGCAGAATGCCGCCTGGGAACAGCACGGCATTGAGTGGAAACAGCGGCAGATCGTAGCTTCGATCGGCAATGGTAATCGGTTCAGTCAAGTGGAACTCTCGGGGATGGAGCGCACCGCACGGATATCCAGCGCGCGGTGCCGGATCAGGACCGAATCATGGTCACGAAACTGCGCCGCGAGCTGTTCCACGCAGTACACCGAACGGTGCTGGCCACCGGTGCAGCCGATGGCCACGGTCAGGTAACTGCGATTGTCAGACTCGTATGCAGGCAGCCAGCGTGCCACGAAGCCGGCCACGTCGTTGACCATCTCGCTCACCATCGGTGCGCTGCGCAGGAAATCGATCACTGGCTGGTCGCGCCCCGTGAGCGGGCGCAGTTGCGGATCGTAATGCGGGTTGGGCAGGCAGCGCACGTCAAACACCAGATCGGCATCGAGCGGCACGCCGTCCTTGAAGGCGAACGATTCGAACAGCAGCATCAGGCCAAATGACTCGATGGCGAGGAAGTCGCGCACCCAGGCGCGCAGCGTCTGGGCCCGCAGCGTACTGGTATCGATGGTCTGACCGATCGCCTCGAGGGGCGCCAGCAGACGCCGTTCTTCCTCGATGCATTCTTCTAAGGTCTGGGTGCTGCCGGCAATCGACAGCGGGTGACGGCGCCTCGTTTCTGAATAGCGCTGCACCAGTGTGGCTGCATTGGCCGTCAGAAACAGCGCCTGCACCTCGCAGCCAAAGCGCCGCAATCCCGACAGCAGCGCCGGCAATTCACTCATCGAGGCACTGCCGGTTCTGACATCAACCGAGATCGCCACCCGTTCATGGCCCCGCTCGCGCATCTCCTCGATCAGGTCGATCAGAAAGCGGGCCGGCAGATTGTCGACCACGGCAAAGCCGGCATCCTCGAGGACGTTGAGGACAATCGATTTGCCAGAACCGGACATGCCGGTGACGAGGAGAACGCGCATAGAACTTCTGGAGGGCGCCAAGACACGCGAAGGGTTGAGCCAATCATAGCAAAGCAGGGTTGCGAGATTGCGGCCGAATTTTCTGCCAGCCGCCATGCGCCTGCCAGGACTGGGCGATGCCTAGGGCAAATCCTGATCCTTGATGGCCTGACTCTGACGCGTCAGAAAGTCGCCCATGGTATCGATGCCGCGCAGCTGCAAGATGGTGTTGCGCACGGCAGCTTCGGCCAGCACCGCAATATTGCGCCCCATGTCGACCGGGATCACCACTTTCCTGACCGCGATGCCGAGGATCTCTTCAGTCAGGACGTCGAGCGGCATGCGCTGATACTGGCTATCCATGGTCGTTCGTTTCACCAGATGCACGATCAGACGCAGGCGCATCTTGCGGCGCACTGCTGTTTCTCCAAAGATCGCCTTGATGTCGAGCAGCCCGAGCCCGCGCACCTCGAGCAGATTGGTGAGCAGCGTCGGGCATCGCCCCTCAATGGTCTTGGGCGCGATGCGCGCCAGTTCGACCACATCGTCTGCCACCAGGCCGTGGCCGCGCGAGATCAGTTCCAGCGCAAGTTCGCTCTTGCCCAAACCCGATTCGCCGGTAATCAGGACCCCCACGCCCAGCAGATCCATCAGCACGCCGTGCACGCTGGTGCGTTCTGCCAGAGCCTTTGCGAGGTAGTGACGCAGGCTCTCGATCAGATGCTCGGCGCCCGTGGCAGTGCTAAACAGCGGCGTGTTGGAGCGGTCGCAGCAGTCGATCAGCTCCTGGGAGGGCGCGATGCCGTCGGTGGCGATGATGGCAGGCGGGCGGGTGTGTTCGATCTCGCGCAAAATCACGCTGCGGTGACGGGCCTCGCGCTTTTGCAGATAGTCGTTCTCGAGGCGGCCGATGACCTGGATCCGCGCCGGGTGGATCAGGTTGAAGTAGCCAATCGGATTGGGCACCGAGAGTCGTTCGCCCCACTCTTCCTCGACGTCGGCACCGACGCCACCTGCGACCCATTTCAGGTCGAGCTGTTCGCGGTTGTCTTCAAACAGCGTGACAATGCCGGCCATTCGTTAAGCCGCAGGCCTAAACGGTTCCCAGCCGGCCAACAGCCGCCAGGCTTCAGCGGGCACTGCCGCAGCGTGCAGGCTGTCGCGGAATTTGGGGTCGGACAGCATCTGCGCGAGTTCCGAGAGAATCTCCAGATGCATCTGGGTGGCATGTTCTGGGACCAGCAGGAAGATCAGCAGCTGCACCGGTTTGCCGTCGGGTGCATCGAAGGGAATCGGCTCTGCGAGGCGGATAAAGGCTGCCACAGGAGCCTTCAGACCTTTGATGCGACCGTGCGGGATGGCGACTTCCTGGCCAAGCCCTGTCGAGCCCAGACGCTCTCGCGCAAAAAGGCTGTCGAACACCTTGGTGCGGGCCACGCCATGGTTGTTCTCAAACAGCAGACCAGCCTGTTCGAAGACGCGTTTCTTGCTGGATGCAACGAGATCCAACACTACGTTGGTGTCGGGCAGCAGCTTGGCAATCAGGTTCATTGAACTGAGGAGCGCGCACGCGCCCGACGGTCGGGACGGCGGATTATAGCCGTCCACGGCCAGCCGGTGCAGGCGTTTTCTTTAACTTGCTGTAGGAACTACTGCTGCCTTACGCGACTGCCTGGCGCTTGACGCCTTCGGCCGGACGCGCCAGCAGGCATTCCTTGTATTTGATGACCTGCCGGTCGAGCTTGTCGATCAGGCAGTCGATGGCGGTATAGAGATTACCGTCGATGGCTTCGCAATGAATGTCCTTGCCGCGCAGGTGCAGGTTGATTTCGGCCTTCTGCTGCAGCTTTTCGACGGATAGGAGCACCGTAATATCAATGACGTGATCAAAGTGTCTGGTCACTCGGCTTATTTTGGACATCGCATATTCGCGGATTGCCGGGGTGACTTCGAGATGGTGGCCACTGATCGTCAGGTTCATTAGGACTCCTTCTAACAGTCATGCATTGAGGTGGACGCGGGCCCACGCCAATAGCGCGGGACCGTCAGAGCGTTTTGCGTAAACTGACCGGGGGGATACGCAATGCCTCGCGGTACTTCGCTATAGTGCGACGCGCCACGACGATGCCTTGTTCCCCGAGCAATTCAGCGATCTTGCTGTCCGACAGGGGTTTTTTTGGGTCTTCGGCTCCTATGAGTTGTTTGATGAGGGCACGAATCGCGGTGCTTGAGGCAGCACCTCCTGCATCGGTGGCAACGTGACTGCCAAAGAAATACTTCAACTCGAACGTGCCGAGCGGAGTGAGCATGTACTTCTGTGTCGTCACGCGCGAGATTGTCGACTCGTGTAATCCCAGTGTATCTGCGATTTCACGTAACACAAGGGGACGCATGGCGACTTCGCCATGCGTGAAGAAATTGCGCTGCCGCTCGACGATGGCCTGCGCGACGCGCAGGATGGTCTCGAAGCGCTGCTGCACATTCTTGATCAGCCAGCGTGCCTCCTGCAGCCTCGAGGACAGACTTGCCACCTGTTCATTGCCGCGATGCTCGCGCAGGATCTGGGCGTAGACGCGGTTGATGCGCAACTGCGGCATCACGTCGGGATTAAGCATCGCGTGCCACACGCCCTTGCGTTTCTTGACGATCACGTCGGCCACGATGAAGTTCGAGGCGTGGTGCCCGAAACGCCGTCCGGGGTAGGGATCGAGCCGCAGCAGCAGCGCGTGCGCGGCACGCAAGCCCGTGTCATCAGTCTTCAGGACACGCTTGAGCTTGCTGAAATCGCGCTGCGCCAGCAGATCGAGATGCTGACCCGCCAGCAGCGCCGCGTTGCGCCGCGTGGAGGCGTCGGCCGAGGCGATGGCGGGAAGCGTGACATCGCGCACCTGCAGCAACAGACACTCGGAGGCATTGCGCGCGCCCACGCCCGACGGATCGAAACTCTGCAACAGGGTCAAACCCATGCTCAGTTCGTCGACCGTCACGTCAAGTTCTGCGGGGAGCAGCTCGGCGATCTCCTCAAGCGGCGTGCGCAGATAGCCGTCTTCATCGATGGCATCGATCAGCACCGCCACCAGGGCACGATCGCGATGCGAGGCCTTGGTGGTGGAAAGCTGCGACAGCAGATGCTCGCGCAGCGTCTCGGTCACACCGCACAGTTGCGGCGGCTCCGAGTCGTCATCGAGCGCACCGCGCGTGCGCGGCTCGCCCATCAGAAGATCGTGGCCCAGATCGACCGGCGCATCTTCGCGCTGCTCCTCTGCAATGCTCTTGGTCGCGTCCTCGCCCGGGCCGTCGCCCGACGAGCCTTCGAAATTTGCCTCACCACCGGTTTGTACCGTGCCGTCACCGGCGACGCGCAACGACGAATCGAACGGGCTGTCGGCGCGCTCGAGCAGCGGGTTGTCGGCCAGCAGCTGCTCGATCTCCTGGTTCAGCTCGAGTGTCGACAGCTGCAGCAGGCGGATCGACTGCTGCAGCTGCGGCGTCAGCGCCAGATGCTGCGACATGCGCAGCTGCAACCCCTGCTTCACAGTGGCGCTCCGGCACCAACCTCGTTACATGCGGAAATGTTCACCGAGATATACCTTGCGAACGCTTTCGTTTTGCACAATCTCTTCGGGCCGACCGGCGGCCAGCACTTCGCCGGCGTTGATGATGTAGGCGTGATCGCAGATACCGAGCGTTTCACGCACGTTGTGATCGGTAATCAGAACGCCGATGTGGCGTGCCTTGAGAAAGCGCACGATGCGCTGAATCTCGATCACGGCGATCGGGTCGATCCCGGCGAACGGTTCATCGAGCAGGATGAAGCGTGGCGAGGTGGCCAGTGCTCGCGCGATCTCGACGCGCCGTCTTTCGCCACCCGACAGCGAGGTCGCGCCATTGGTGCGGATGTGCTGGATCTGCAGATCGTCGAGCAGTTCATCGAGGCGCTGTTCGATGAAATCGGGCGCGAGCTTCTTGTTTTGCTCGTCGCGTTGCAGCTCCAGCACGGCGCGGATGTTGTCTTCCACCGACAGCTGGCGAAACACCGATGCTTCCTGGGGCAGGTAGGACAGGCCAAGACGGGCGCGCCGATGGATCGGCTGGCGCGTGACGTTGACGTCGTTCAGAGAAATCGTGCCGGCGTCGGCCGCCACCAGACCCACGATCATGTAGAAGCAGGTCGTCTTGCCGGCGCCGTTGGGACCCAGCAGCCCGACCACTTCGCCGCTCAGCACGTCGATCGAAACGTCCTTGACAACCGTGCGCGTGCCATAGCTCTTGCGCAATTTGGACGCCACCAGCGTGCTCTGCTCGCTGGCGACCTGACGCTCGAGTTCACGCGGAATCGGATCTGCGCTCATTGGGGGCGGGTCAGCAGGGTGTCGGAGGGCTTCAGATCGACTGAAGGAATGGGCGCCGGCGCCGTGGCTGGCGTCGGCACGCTCGAGGTGCCAGTTGCTGACGGGGTGCTGCTCGAGGAGGTGCCGTCCGGCGGCGTGGTGCCCGCGCCGCTACCCGGACCGGGCGTGATGACTGGCGCTGCGGGCGCAGCAGGCTTTGCCGTCTGCGCGCTGCAGCCAAGCGGAATGCCTGATGCCGGCAGCGGCGTGCCGGCGGGCACCGGCGTGGGCGTGCCCGTGGTGCCCGCCGGGCACGGCTGGGTCTTGGGCTGGATCACGGTATGCGTGCGCATATCACTATTG
>CAZZVZ010000045.1:0-7903 GCA_964657655.1 Gammaproteobacteria bacterium
GAATGGGATGAATGAGAAGAGTGAGAGCCGTGAGCAGCAATCAAGCGGCGACGCGTGGCTTGTCGCCAACGTAGCGCGACTGCGGTCTGATCAATCGCCCCACTGTTTGCTGTTCGGCCACGTGTGCAATCCAGCCGGCACAGCGCGCTGCTGCAAAAATTGGCGTGAACGACTGGCGCGGTATGCGCAAGCCCTCGAGCAGCAGCGCGGTGTAGAACTCGGTGTTGGTATCGAGCCGCCGGGCGCGCGCGCCCGAATTGAGAGCATTCAGGGCGGCCTGTTCGACGGCCTCTGCAAGAGCCATGCGCTCGCTTCGGGAGGCCAGCTTCTCAAGTGCCGCCTTGAGGACGTCCGCCCTCGGATCGCGCACCCGGTAGATGCGATGTCCAAAGCCCATCAGACGGTGACCTTGCGCCAGTTGCTGCTCGATCCAGGCGCTCGCGCGACTGGCACTGCCCACCGCGTCGAGCATGTCGAGCACTGGGCCCGGCGCCCCGCCATGCAGCGGCCCTGTCAGTGCGGCGAAGGCGGCCACAAGACTCGATTGCAGCGTCGCCGCAGTCGATGCCACCACGCGCGCTGCGAAGGTCGAGGCGTTGAGGCCATGGTCGATGGCGCTGACCAGATAGGTCTCGAGCGCCTCGATCTCCCTTTCGGATGGGCAATCGCCTCGCAGCATGGCAAGCAGATCGGCGCCATGCGAGCGGCTCGCGTCGGGTGGCGTGACACGCCGCCCATCGGACTTGCACGTGGCGAGTGCTGCGGCCACGGCAGTCAGTGCAAGCTGGCCGATCGGATCAAGCAGACCTGTATCGGATTGCGGCAGTGCCATCAGGGCGCGCATCACGTCAGTGGTACCCGTGGCGGCAAGCCCGGCAAGCATGGGTTGCAGCGCCTGAAACGCGGCAACCCGCGACTCGCCCAGGCGCGATTGCAGGTCGGCCGTGGTTGTGATGCCAGTCGAGACCACATCCTTCCAGAGCAGCATCACAACTTCTTCATAGCCAAGTCTGCCGGCTAGCGCTTCCAGATCGAAGCCACGCACAATCAGCCGGCCAGCTGCGCCATCGACATCGCTGAGGACGGTTTCAGCGGCGATCCATTGATCGTCTTGCAAGGTCATCTTGATCTCCATATGTTTGTGCATGAAGAGTAGGATCATGTTGATTGAGATTCAATCTTGATTCCATTGATCAACATAAAAAAAGAAGCCTCATGACTTCGACGCGCGTGGAACGTCCACCCCGATTCATCGATGCGAGCGCTGCATGCGCGCGCCTGGGTATCAAGAAGGCGAGCCTTTACTCCTACGTGAGCCGCGGCCTGATCCGTGTGGCGCCAAAGCCTGGCGAGCCGAGATCGAGGCTGTATCAGGCACAGGACGTCGCAGCACTGGCCGACAAGAAGCAGATACGACGGCCCGCAAAGGCGGTGGCACGAGCGCTCGACTACGGTCTGCCGCTGCTCGAGACCAGCATCACGCGAATCGAAGGTGGCAGGCTGTTCTATCGCGGGGTTGACGTCACCGCACTGGCCGATCGCAGCACGCTCGAAGAGACGGCAGGCCTGCTGTGGCGCCTGCAGCCTGGAGAGACGCCGCACTTCCGGTTCAATCCTGGGCTGGTTGCAAGCTGGACCAGCACGGCCAGGATCGCTGGTACGTTTGCCACCGACCGTGGCATGGTGTTGCTGCCCTTGCTGCTGGCACAAGACAGCAGTCATCTGCGCCAGCGGCCGCTGCTCGCGCACGCCTCCATGCTGGTCGGCGCGCTTGCCTGTGCTGCGATTCATCCGCCAGTCCCATCAAAGCGTCCGATTTCGATCGGTGCTGATGAGCCGCTGCATCTTTGGCTGGCATCAGCATGGAAGCGGCCTGAAGCCGCCGAAGCGATCCGCCAGGCGCTGGTGCTGTGTGCCGATCACGAACTCAATGCATCGACCTTCGCCGTGCGGGTGGTGGCATCGACCGCGGCCAGCCTGTCGGCATCGCTATTGGCGGGTCTTGCGGCACTGAGCGGTCCGCGCCACGGCGCCATGACCTTGCGTGTGGCCCAGATGGTGAGCGAGCTGAAAGACGTGCGCGCGGCGCGCCGCTTCGTCAGCGGCCGGCTGGCGCGAGGTGAGGGCCTGGCCGGGTTTGGTCATCCGCTCTATCCTGATGGCGATCCACGCGGTGCCAGACTGCTGAGCCTGAGCCCGACGGATCGACTGATCGACGCCTTGTGCCGCAGCGCGTTCGAGATCGGAGGCCTGGCTCCCACGCTTGATGTCGGGTTGGCCGCAATCGAACGCGGGTTTGCATTGCCGCTCGGCGCAGGCCTGGCATTGTTTACCCTTGGCCGCAGTGTCGGCTGGATCGCGCACGCCACTGAGCAGCGTGACAGTCGCCAGCTGATCCGGCCGCGCGCGCGATTCGTCGCGTGATGAATGCTGCAGCCGGGCTTGCTGTGCCTGTTAGTGGATCGGCGCCATTTCGATGACACGATCGACCGAGCGCACCGTGTCGGGCCTGTGGCTGACGATCACCACACCGTAGCCGGCCTTGCGCAGGCCATCGGTGATCATCGACTCGCGGTCAAGATCGAGCTGATCGAATGATTCATCGAGGAACACGATCTGGGGCCGCCGATAGAGCGCGCGTGCCAGCAGGATGCGCTGTTTCTGGCCACCTGACAGCGCCACGCCCATATTGCCCACCAGGCTGTTGTAGCCCATCGGCATGGCCTTGATTTCGGCATCGATGCCAGCCAGTTCGGCGCACGCGTGCGCATGCGCGCTATCGTGGGCCGGGTCGAAGAAGCTGATGTTGTCTTCGATGGTGCCAACGAACAGCTGATCGTCTTGCATCACCACGCCGATGCGGTGCCGGAATTCGGTCAGGTCGATTTCACGTACGCTGACGCCGTTGATAAGCAATGTGCCTTCGGTCGGCGGCAACAGGCCGACCAGCACCTTGATCAGGGTGGTCTTGCCGCACCCCGATGGTCCGACCAGGGCCACCATTTCATCGGTCTTGACGGTACAGCTGATCTTGTTGAATACGTTGCCTTCGACGCCATAGGCAAATGAGATGTCCTGCGCCTCGATCACCAGCGCTCGGTCAGACAGGGCAGTGCTAGCGCGTCGTGGCTCGGGCTCGGCCAGCGCAATCTCGGCGATGCGTTCGGCATGCAGATCGAGCATGTTGAATTCCACCAGCTTGTCGATCAGGGCATTGATGCGCCCAAGGAACAACAGCTTGAAGCTGATGAAGGCGTACAGCATGCCGACGGTCAGATTGCCGGCCAGCACCGCGAGCGCACCGAGCCAGATCACCGTGACGTTTTCAAGGCCGAAGATGAGGGTGTTGATGGCCTTGTGCGACAGCTGCACCTGCTGCACGCGAACGCCAGCGTTGACATGGTCGACCACGTGATTCTGATAGGCCGAGCGACGTTCTTCCTCGCGCGTGTTGAGCTTGATCGCCATGATGCCGCGCACGGTCTCGATGAAGTGCGTGCTGGACTTGGCTTCGTGCGCCAGCTGCTCGTCGGTGGCGTCGCGCTGCGGCCGGTAGAAGGCCCAGCGGGCGATGGCGTAGATCAATGCGGCCGCCAGCACCACACCGGTCAGGAGCGGGCTGTAGAGGATCATGACCAGCAGCGTGAAGATCACCATCACGCCGTCGATGACCGTCTCGACGAAGGTGGTGGTCAGGGTCTTCTGGACTGCATCGATACTGCGAAAGCGCGAGATCAGGTCGCCGATATGGCGCTTTTCGAACCAGGCGAGTGGCAGGCGGATCAGCTGCGCGAACAGTTCGGTCAGCATGCGCAGGTTGATCTGGGTGCTGAGATAAACGCCCACCCAGGCGCGCATCACCGAGACACCGGCCTGGATCACCACCAGCGTCATGAAGCCTACGCCGAGCACCGTCAGGAAATCGACGTCGCGACCGACGATCACGCGGTCGACCACCAGCTGCAGGAAGAACGGCATGCAGATGGCAAACACTTCGAGCGCAAGCGAAATCAGGAAGATCTGGACGATGGTGCTCTTGAAGCTGCGCGCGGCACCCAGCAGCTGCCAGGCACTGATGCGCTCGCGTTCATCGCGTTTCTTGAAACCAGGCGTTGGCGTCAGTTCCAGCGCCACGCCGGTGAAGTGGCGTGAGACCTCAGAAAGCTGCAGCCGCCTTCTGCCACGCGCCGGGTCATGGATCTCGATGGTGCGACCCTTGACCTGGGTCAGCACCACAAAATGATTCATGTCCCAGTGCAGGATCGCCGGAAGCCGCAGACCACCCAGGCCTTCGAGCGGCACCTGCACACCGCGCGCGGTCAGATCGATCGATTCACCGAGGCGGCTGATCTGCTTTAGGGTGACGCCCTTGAGCGACGTGGCCAGGCGCGCCCGCATGGCGGCCAGATCTGTCTTCAGGCCATGGTAGGAGGCGATCATGGCGACACAGGTGATGCCGCATTCAGAAGCCTCCGACTGCAGCAGCACCGGTACTGACCGACCGAAGATGGGGCGCCAGTTCACTGCATTCTCATTTTCAGTTGCAACAGCGGCTGGAACAGCCACTCGAGCAGCGTGCGTCGCTCCATCAGCAGATCTGCGCTGACCAGCATGCCCGGACGCAATGCCAGCGCCTGGCCATTGGCGCTCACCGTCTGCTTGTCGAGGACCACGATAATGCGATACACCGGTTCAGACAGGGTCAGGGGTCCGAGATGTTCACCGGCCACCCAGGCGGAGCTGCCGACCGATTCAATCTTTCCCTGATACTGGCCAAAGCGCTCGTAGGGGAATGCTTCGTAACGCAGCTGCACCAGCTGGCCGGCATGCACAAAGCCGATGGCGCGCGTGGGCACCAAGAGCTCTGCGTGCAGGTCGCTGTCGCTTGGAATGATGGTGGCAAGCGGCGTGGCCGTGCCCACCACCTGGCCCTTGGAGACCGCGATATTGGTGACCGTGCCTGCCATCGGCGCACGAATGATGGTCTCGCCCAGCACCGACTCTTCAGCTGTCGACTGGCGGATCTCGCTGATCTGGCCTTTGAGCTGCTCGATCTGGGTGCGCGTCTTGAGGTTCGAGCTCGGCGTTTCGAGCTGCGCCTGGTTCAGGTCGCGCTCGAGTCCGGCGCGCTCGCGCACCAGCGCCTGCAGCTTGATCTCCTGATCGGTGACTTCGTCACGACGGGCCTGCAGCGCCACATCGGAGACGTAGTGTTGCTGGGTCAGGTTCTCGTAGCGCGTGAGGGTCTGCTTGACCGACTCGAGGCGGCGTTTCTGGAGTGCAATCTCAGCGTCGGCATCGATGATCTCGGTCTTGAGATTCTGCTGGCGCTGCAGGCTCTGGCGCACCTGCTCTTCGCCTAAAGCCTGGGTCTGGGCGATTTCCTCGGTCAGGATCTGTTCGCGCTGCTTGAGTTCGGCCATCACCTGGGTACTGCTCTCCGAGGCGCTCGAGAGCGTGCGATCGATGGTCACCTTGGCGATCGGCTGGCCGGCCTTGACCACTTCACCTTCCGTGGCTTCGATGGTCGTGACCTGGCCGGGTTCTGAAATCAGGAGCGGCACGGCACCCGCGACCGACGCCAGGTAGCCGGTGACACGCTCGCGCCGGGTGTACTGCCCCCAGATGGCGATCACGATCACGGCACCTGCAATGGCGACTGCAGCGATGGTGAATGCCCACATCGGCAGCGGACGGGCAGCCGTCAGTTCACCCAGAAAACGGTCGCGCTGGGCGTCGACTGCCTCCTGTCGAAACAGTTGCTTAGCCATCTTTCTTCAAGTTTTGCGTTTGCATTGAAACGAGGTTTAGCGGCTTGTCGCCGGCGATTGTAACAACCTGGCAACACGGACAAGCGCGTAACATGCGCTTTGCTCATGCCGAGCCCCGAAAGAGGGCCTGGGTGTCGCAAAAAAGCCGACGAGCGTGATAGGCGGGTGGCGTTTGACAGCATGGCGCCACACTTTGATTGGCTTGCTGGCCAAGCGGTTGCACAATTAGAGACAGATCGAGATCAGGCGGCCGCGGGCCGCTTTTTTTAATGCTTCGGGGCCTTGTCGCCCCTTTTTGAAAGACCAACAATGAAGTTCGTCAAATCCATTGCCGTGCTGTCTGCCATGACGGCGATGAGCCTTGTCCTTGCCGCGTGTGACACCGCCCCGCCGGCTGCGAATGCCAGCAACCAGACCTACGAGCGCGATCGCCCGACCACCGGCAGCAATATCGGCAAGCGCTATCCAACCGGCACAGCTCCGAGCGCGGTTGACCAGTTCGGCAATGCAAGCACCTATGGCGGTGGCGGAGCGGGCTGCCCGACCGGCAACTGCCTGCCAGCCACTGCGCACTAGCGTTCATGGATGCAGAGCGGCCGGTGCTGCCGGCCGCTCGCTTTCACAGGCAGGCGCAAGGTCAGTCGACCAGCGCCTCCTGTGCTGGAACCTTGACGTTGTTGAGCAGGTAGGCCCGCATTTCGCCGCGGCCCTTGAGCGTCACCATGCCTCGTTCGGTAAAGTCGAACAGGTGCTTGGTGCGCAGGTAGGTTGCTTCGGACACCTGTGCGTAGCCCATGTCGCCATGCGATTCCATGCGACTTGCGATATTGACGGTATCGCCCCACAGGTCATAAATGAAGCGATTCCTGCCGATCACCCCGGCCACGCACGGACCGGTGTGGATACCGATGCGAATGCCGATGCGCAGGTGATGGTATTCGCGCTGAATCTCGTCGATCGCCTGCAGCATGCCGGCTGCCATGCGCAAGATGCGTTCTGGATGGTCGTCTGACTTGTCCGGCAGTCCGCTGACCGCCATGTAGGCGTCACCGATCGTCTTGATCTTCTCGACACCGTTGGCTTCGGCGGCTTCATCGAAGGCCGAAAAGATGCGGTTCAGCAGTTCGACCAGGCTGTTGGGCGAAATGGTGGCGGCCAGCGTGGTGAAGTTGCACAGATCGGCGAACAGTACCGTGACGTCGGCGTAGCCGTCCGCGATACTCTCCTGCCCGAGCAGCAGGCGGTCGGCGATCGGATCGGGCAGGATGCGGCGCAGCAGTTCATCGGCGCGTTTCTTTTCTTCGGCGATGGTCACGTTCTGCGCCTGGATCACGATGCGGTCGTTGTGACGCTGACGCAAAAGACTCTGGGTGTCCCAGCAGGCGATGCCGCAGATGACGCAGTCCGATATCAGGAAGCAGGTGTTGTTGACCGAAACGGCGGCCGGGATCGCCTGGAACACCAGCGACAGATCGTAGGCCACGATGCTGATGATCGAGACCAGCAGGGCGTAGCGAAAACGCAAGGGAATGAACACGAAGGCCGAGGTGATGGCGAGCATCACGCCGGCGTAGTAGTAGTCGGCCTGCGCAAAACTCGAAGTCACTGCGGCCAGTGCAATGACTGCAGCGCTCGAGCCGAGGATCACAATGCTGAGCAGCAGCTGGGAATGGCGCTTGAAGAACGACGGCGCTGCAATCGAGATGGCGAGAATCACCGACAGCAGTACGATGATGGCGATCCGGTAACGCCACAGGCCCCTTAGAAACTGCGGGAACAGGTAGATATCCAGAACGCCGAACAAGACGAAGGTGAGGATGCCAAGGGCGATGGCGTAACGCGTGTACTTGAGACTGTCTGCGATGTACTCTTCCCAAAAATCCATGCACCCAACCTTCTTTAGTTCTATGGCCGAAGTCGCCGCGCCAGTGGTTGCCACTGCTGTGGAGCGAGGTCGAGACTACAGGATGGTTATTGCCGATTCAATCGGAGTGGGGTGGCACGCAACAGAGCGTCGCAAGTACGCGCATCTGGACTTGACGAATCGGTGCGGGAGAGTTCGCAAAAGCGGGCGCGATGTGCATGGTGCGGATGTCCGCATCGAGCCAAATCGGTTTCATCAGCCGCTCACG
>CAZZVZ010000045.1:8003-13525 GCA_964657655.1 Gammaproteobacteria bacterium
GATCTAGCTGGCAGCGCTGCCGAGCGGGCGCTTGTCTTGTGCGCGCGAGCTGGCTGGAGCAACCGAGTTCTTGCCGGTGCGCTTGGCGCGGTACAGCAGACGATCGGCTGCGTTGAGCAGCAGATCAGGCGTGTTGGTGTTGGGTGAGCGTTCCGCGACGCCGAGACTGACGGTGATCTTCAGCTCGGGGGCGATCGAGCTCCAGTCTTCGGACGCCACGCGCTCGCGCACCATCTCGCACACCAGGCGCGCATTGGACAGGCGCGTCTCGGGAAAGACCAGCACGAACTCGTCGCCGCCGTAGCGCGCCACATAATCACTGTCGCGCAGCGCCTCACGCATCAAGGCGGCCACGCGACGCAGCACCTCGTCACCCTTGGTATGGGTGTAGCGGTCGTTGATTTCCTTGAAGTTGTCGATGTCGACCATGGCGATGGTCAGCGGGCTGGCGTAGCGGCGTGCGCGTTGCACATCGGCCGCCAGACGCACATCAAGGCAGCGCCGGTTGTTGACCTGCGTGACACTGTCTTCCAGGCTAAAGCGTTCGGCCTGCTGCAGCAGTTCGGTTTTCTGACGCTCCATGCGCAACAGGTGCGCATTGATATCGGAAAGCTCGGCCTGACGCCGTAACGCCAGCGTCAACTCGTTTCTTGTCTTGAAGAGCTGCGCCTCGGCGGCTTCGGCGCGTCTCCAGTCGTCGCGTCCACGCTGATCGATACTGGCCTCGAGCTCATGAAAGCGTTTGAAGGCCGCAAGTGCGTCGCGATAGCGCTCGACCGATTCGTAGGCGCTGGCAAGCGCTTTCAGGAGCTTGACGTGTTCCACCGAGGGCTGCAGCGCCGAGAATGTCTGGTCGGCCTGTTCGAGGGTGGCGACGGCCAGATCGCTGGCACCCGCGGCCAGTTCTGCATTGCCGAGTTCGCGCAGCGCCAGTGCGATCCTTGCGCTGTCGCCGCTTGCTTCGGCATCGCGCACACGCAACTGCGCATCGTCGATGGCGCGCTGCAGCTGCAAAGCGCGCAGCGGCAGCCCATCAGCACGCGCGGGCTCGTCACTGACTCCTGTGATCGAGTTTGCCTGAGAAGCGTCGGGAGGGCTGGAAAAAACGCGCATGAAGAAAATCGCGGTTTGAGACGTTCAACTATAAAAGAAATTCCACTCACCGGGAAGCGTCGCGCCTCGATCCGGACGCATTCCAGAGTACCGCGCCGTACCAGCGCAGCGCGCGGTTTTGGGGCTCAGGAATGGTGCGCCGGGCTGCCCAGACAGCGTTCCATGAACGCCTGGCGGTGCTGCTCGGGAGGCTGCGGGTCGTCGAACACGTTGCTGGCGGCCGAATAGAGCAGTGCTTCATCCTGTTCGTCCTGCGCAAACCAGCGCAGTTCCGGCGGGAAGGCGCGAATCGAGATCAGATCGCCGCGCAGCTGGGCCAGGTAGGCCTCGCGGCTCAGGCCATTGTCGCGTGCCCGGGCGGCATTGCGGATGAATTCGCTGCCCTCGGTGCATTCAGCGCGCGACACTTCGTGACCGCTGGCCTTGTCGGTCGGCCAGCACAGCACCAGCAGCGTGACAGCAAGCAGCGCGCAACCGGCCAGCAGCGTGCGCAGATCGGGGCGCTGATGCCGGCTTGCGTGTGCTCTTGGTCGGCGCGCTTCACCACCTGTCGGGATGCGTTGCATGGCCAGTCCTTTCGGCGCGCGCGCCTCTTCGAGATGGGCGACAAACAGCATGCCGTGTGCCAATTTCGGCGTGTCTTTGCGAATTGCTGAATCTCGTTACAACTTCCTACCTTTCGGTGCCGGCAGTGCCGGCGTGCTCGATACGCTTTAGCCTTGCTGCGTGTAGGATCAAGCTCTAGCGCAGACCATAACTGCGCATGCAAAAGGAGACATCCTGATGGCCGACGTAGCGCAAGAAACAGGGTTCGAAGTGGCCGCAGCGCCGCTCATCGCAGCCCTCAAAGAGATGCTGGGGGAACGCTTTCGGGTCTTTCCCTTTTTCGAGGCTGGCGGCGACAAGGGGATTGGCGTGGTTCCCGACCGGGACCGCGAGCGTCGGATCGATCCGTCGCGTTACACGTTGCAGCTGCGTCTGACCTGGCCCGAGCCGGCCTGGATGGATTTCGCGCATGCCTCGGAGCAGCATCGTCGCGAACGCGCGGCGGCGTTTGCCGCGATGTTCGAAGAACGCCTGTCGGCGCTCGAGGGCTGGTACGGTTTTCAGCTCGACAGTTCGTCCCAGCAGGTGATGGAGCCGATCGACATGAATTTCGAAGTCATCGGGGTCGGCAACATTCCGGGCGTCGATGGCGACATTGTGTGAGCGCAATCACGTGAGAACCACCAGAGCGTCTGCTGCAGTCGAACGGCTCAAGGCTCGTACCGGTGAATCGGGCTATTCGCTGATCCACCAGGGTGACGGCAACCTGGCGCTGTCACTCGATGGCAAGCGCATCGGCGAGGCGCTTGAACTCGACAGCTTCGTCGCCTTCGTCAACAATCTGCACAAGGGACCGCCCAAGCGGGTCAGCAAGATCGAACGCGAGTTCGACGAGAAGCTCGCGCATGCGCGCAGCGAACGGCGCGGCAATCCCGACGACAAGTAGACCAAGGCAATCGAGGCGCTGCAGCGCGCCCGAGCCAGGCGGTCAGCGCCTAGCTTCTCGAGCCGGTCGGCTCGTAGACCAGCATCTCGTAGTCGTCAGGGCCGATCGCCGGGCTGAACAAAAAGCCCTGATAGTAGTCGCAGCCCGCGTCGCGCAGACTCTTGAACTGGGCTTCGTTCTCGACACCTTCGGCAGTCACAGTCAGCCCAAGACTGCGTCCCAGGCTGACGATCGAGCGGGTGATGGCCAAATCGCCCGGGTTGTTGAGCATGCCGCGAATGAAGCTCTGATCGATCTTGAGCGTGTCGACGTCGAGCCGCTGCAGGTGCGACAGGCTCGAGAATCCGGTGCCGAAGTCGTCGATCGCGATGCGCATGCCGTAGGCCTTGAGTGCTGCGATCACGGGCGACAGCAGCGCCATGTCCGACAGCATGCTGGTTTCGGTGATTTCGACTTCAAGGCGCTGCGGGTCGCAGCCGGTCTGCGACAGGATGTATTCGATCTCGCGCAGGAAGGTCGACGTGTAGAGCTGCTGCGCCGAGAAATTGACCGCCAGGATGCCAAACGGCACATCGCGGTCCTGCCAGCTGCGCACCTGCTGGCACGCCTTCTGGAACACGAACAGCCCGAGCTCATGAATCAGCCCGGAGTCCTCTGCGATGCCGACGAACTCCTTGGGCGCCACCGATCCGAGATGGCTGTCGTTCCAGCGCAGCAGGGCCTCGGCGCCGATGATGACGTCATCCTTCAGGCGTACGCGCGGCTGGTAGTACAGCACCAGCGCGTTCATCTGGATGGCGCGCGTCAGGGCGTTCTTGATGCCAAGCCGGCGTTCGTGACGCTGTGACAGGATCGGCGAGAAGAATTCGAAACGATTGCGTCCGGATGTCTTGGCGTGATACATCGCCAGGTCGGCGTTGCGCAGCAGGACGTCGGCTGCAATGCCGTGATCCGGATAGACCGCCACGCCGATGCTGCCACCCACGCTCAAGTGATGGCTTTCCACCGTGATCGGATCGCGCAGCCGGGTGATGATCTTCTCGGCCAGGATGTGCGAGCCTGACTTCGGACGCATGCGCGCGCAGATGATCATGAATTCGTCGCCGCCGATGCGCAGCACATCGTCGCCCGGCTCGACGCATTCGCGCAGCACGTTGGAGACGGCGATCAGAAGCAGGTCGCCGATGCGGTGACCCAGCGTGTCATTGACGCTCTTGAACTGGTCCAGATCGAGGAACAGCACGCCGACGCCACCCATCTGTTTCCTGGCGCGGTCGATCTGCGCTCGCATCACGTGGTCGAACATGCTGCGATTGGGCAGCTTGGTGAGTGCGTCGAGGCTCGGATCCTCGGTGCGCACCTGGGCATCGCCCTTTTGCTGCGATACGTCTTCTACCAGCACGTAGATCGAGGCAATCTTGCCGTCGCCGTCACGCAGGATCGACAGCTGCCATTCAGAAGGAAAGGCACCGCCGTCGCGTGACACCGCGGTCGCGAGAAAGCGCCGGCTGCCGCCGTCGACGGCAAACGAGCCGTCGTCTTCGCGACTGAACTCGGCCATGCCGTCGGAATTGAGAATCTTCAGCTGACTGAACGGCTGCACCAGCACTTCGTCACGCTGCCAGCCAAACAATCCCTCGGCGCGCGCCGACCAGCGCGTCACGTACATTTCGTGATCGAGCGTGAACGAGGCAAGCGCGGTGTGTTCCAGCTGCATCGACAGCAGCAGGTTGGCCTGGCGCAGCGCCACTTCCTGGCGTTTCCTGGCCGCGATGTCAAAGAAGGTGGCGTAGACACCAGACACGCCGTGGTCACGGTTGCCGACGGCGGAGACTTTCAGTTCCACCCAGCGCCTGGTGTGGGCACCAAAGGTCAATTCCCGCTCCAGCTGACCGTCCTCCCCGGTGAACCCCCGCGCCAGCAGCACGTCGATCAGACGGAAGTCGTCGGGGGTGAAAAGTGCAGCGAATGGTTTGCCGAGCACGTCTTTTTGTTCGACGCTAAACCAGCTGCAAAATGTCGCATTGCAAAGCCGCAGCACGCCGTCAGGATCGATCATCGCGTGCGGCTGCTCGAGCGCGTCGATGCTGTCCTGCAGGCGCTGATCGGTGGTGAGTTCGGGGGTGACTTCAGCTGGCTTGGAGCGGCCTTCGCCTTGCGCCTGCGCTGCTTCGGGAAAGAACGCCAGCATCACACCACGCCCGCTGGGCAACGCCACGCCACGCAATTCAATGCAGCTCGCGCGCGGCTCCGACTTCTGTTCAGGGTGCGCCAGTTCAACCGCCAGGTGTTCGCCATCGAGCGCGCGCTCCATGTAGGGTCGCAGCACCTCGAAATTGGCCGCCCCGAGCAGGCTGTTGATGCGCGCGCCGGCGCCATCGCCGATGTTAAGCGGCATGCGCGCCGATAGCGACGTGCTGCCGCGCACGACCTTGAGCTGCCGGTCGATCAGGCACACCGGTGCCCCAATCCAGCTGGACAGAACATTGAGCGACTGCAGCCATTGCGCAGCCGTGGGCGGCGCACCGTCGGCCGAGTCCGGGATGACAATCGCGCCCGGCAGGCGTCTGACGGCAAGAATGTGGGTTATTTTTGCGAGCAGGTCAGTGGTCTGACCGGCGGCAGTGGGCATTGCAGTCACGAATTGTTTTCCTTATCCCTGGTCGGCGCACTGGCGCAGACGGCGGCAGGGACCTTTAGCTCACGGCCGCATATAACTGTAGGCTTCCCGGCTAGAACCTGCAACGCCCATCTTCCCATACGCCAAGCCCGCTCGCCAGAGCCAGTTCGCGCCAGCGCCGTTTTGCTGGCCGAAGAGACCTTGTGAAAAAGCAAACGGAGCCTGGCCCAATGTCTGTTCCGGCACGTTGCCTGAGTGACGGTCATAGTAGATGCCAAAGCCGCCGCGCAACACCAG
>CAZZVZ010000046.1:0-13494 GCA_964657655.1 Gammaproteobacteria bacterium
GTTGCGTTCGTGATGTGCTTGCTGGCCCTCGGCCTGGTTGCGAGTGTTTTACTGTTTCGCATTGTGCCGCCGCGCGGCAGCGCGCATGGTGCGTAACGCACCAGACCCGGCTGCCCTATCCTTGGCCAGCCGGTCAATCCCGGTAAGAGCGATCAATGCGGTCGACCTGACGAGTCAGGGCATCGAACACATCCTGACCCGCGCCATGACGCGGATCGTATTGCAGGGCATCGCGCGTGGCAGCAGCTGCCACATGCTGTGGCACCGCAATCGCTTTACCCATGCTGAGCGTGGCCAGCTGAATCTCGCAGGCGCGCTGCAGTGTCCACAGGATGGCGAAAGTCTGCGGCACCGTCTTGCCCCAGGCCAGCAGACCGTGGTTGCGCAGAATCACGGCAGGCCGCTTGCCAATGCTTTGCAGAAGGCGTGGCGCTTCTTCAGAGTGGATCGTGATCCCTTCGAAGTCGTGATAAGCCACCATGTCGTGCAGCTGGGCACTGTAGAAATTGCTTTGTGACAGGCCACCTTCGAGGCAGGCCACGGCGACGCCTGCGGTGGTATGGGTGTGCATCACGCAATGCGCGTCTTCGAGTCCGCTGTGGATTGCGCTATGCACCATGAATCCGGCTGGATTGACGCGGCCGACCGATGCATCCAGCACAACTCCTGCGGCGTTGATCTTGACCAGGTTACTGGCCGTGACTTCGCTGTAATGCAAGCCGAACGGGTTGATCAGAAATTCCTTGTCGGCACCGCTCACCGAAGCGGGCAGTCTGAGCGTGATGTGGTTGTAGATCATCTCGGTCCAGCCGAGCAGCGCGAAGATGCGATAGCAGGCAGCCAGCTCCTGGCGCGCCTGCCACTCGTCAGGATGCAAGGAAGGATGCCGTTTGGTGGCTCTTAACTGTTCGGCCTGCATGTCAATCTCCTGGTGTCGCCACGAGCTCTTTTATGCCTTGCTATCGTTTTCCTCGAAGACGCGTACGCAGTCTCGTCCTGCAGCCTTGGCGGCGTACATGGCAAGATCGGCCTGCCTCAACAGCTCATCGGGGCTGCGCCTGATCCCCTGGTTCAATGCGATGCCGATCGATGCGCCCACTTCGATGCGGTAGGGCACGATTTCGATCTGTCGGGCCACGCCTTCGAGGATGCGCCGCGCCAGACCGATGGCTTGATCCGCATTCTCGACGCGATACTGAAGAATCGCAAATTCATCTCCGCCCATGCGTGCCACCACGTCGATGTCGCGCGCCAGCTGGCGTATCCGATCGGCGATCAGGGTGAGAGCCTTGTCACCGATCAGGTGACCGTATTCATCATTGACTGGCTTGAAGCGATCAAGGTCGATGTAATGGACGGCGAATCCCTGTGCGGAGATGTCCTCGCTAGTGGTGGCTTCAGCCAGGCTCTCGAGGAACACCTCGCGCGTGACGAGAGACGTCAAGCCGTCGTGGCGAGCCACATGGCGGATATGTTCCTCGTGCTTCTTGCGCTCGGTAATATCGGTGTAGGTGCGCAGCACGCCACCGCCTTCAGTCGGGATACTGTGGACTTCGATGACACGGCCGTCGGGCCGCATCCGGTCGTAACGCTGCGCCTGATCAAGCAGGATACCGCCGGCGCGCACAAACTCCTTCAGGTGCTCGGGGGTGTGGACGAACTCGTTGGTCGACCATTGATATTCCAGCACCTGCTGGAAAGTCGGACGTGATGCCATCAGCTCGGGGGGTAGGTCGAGCAGCTCAATGGCGCGCCGATTGCAGACTTCGATCACTTGCTCGGCATTGACCATCACGATGCCCTGGTCCATGCGTTCCAGCGTGGCCTTGAGCAGCGCTTCACTCGATCGCACCTTCTGCTCTGTATGCAGCAGCTGGCGCTGCTGGCGCTTGAGCGCTGTGATGTCGACGTGCATGAAATAGGCATTGCCGTTCGAATTGTCCTGACGGCTGACTCTGGTGTGGCGGTCGTCCGGCAGGCTCAGTTCAAATGGGGCTCCGGCGAACACCGTGCTTTCGCGCAGCCGCATCAAGCCCTGCTCAAAGGTCGCTTCGTGCCCCGTCATCTGGCCATGCCAGACGTTGCGATAGGCGTCTTCGAGGGTCGCGCCGACAGCGTGTTCGCGCGTCTCGTAGTGATACATCAGTACAAAGGGGGCGTTGACCCAGATGATGTGGCCGTCGACGTCAGACACCATCACCCCGTCCGCGAGGTGATCGAACAGGGCGTTGGCGTCGACCGACGGTGCCGCCGAGGGCAAGGCCATGGCCTGGATGGCACTCAGCGCGACGTGCTGGTCGGTGCTGCGCCAGATGCGGATTCTGCCGATGCCAGGCAACACCACCGACGCCACCCACAAGGTGATGCCGCGGTGGGTGAACATGAAGGGGCGGTGCTGCGCCCGATGGCGCTCCACGCCCTCGTCGATATACCGTTCGATCGCTGGCATCTCGCCTTCGCTGAGACGCCCGGCATAAAATCTTCTCAGATTGGCGCGATATGGCTCGCCGACGTGAATCTCGGCGGCGTGTTCAGGAAACAGCTCCAAGAAGCTGCGATTCCAGAGCAATGCACGATCCTCAAGGTCGAAGGTGCAGGTGGCGATCCCCAGGCTGTCGAGGGATTCGGTGATCGCTCGAAGGAGCGCGAACCGTTCACTCATGGGTGCGCCGTTCGGGCTTCATTTGAAGGCATGCTCGCAACGGCGGCTCGTCTGGGATCAGGGGCGTGGATCGGCGCCATGGCGATGCGGCGAAAAAGGCGCGGTGCAGGCGGGGGTGTCAGCTCTAAGGGAGCGAATTATAGGAGCTTCGCGCACTGCGGCGGTAGGACATAAATTTGCCATAAAAAAACCCGGACACGCCCACTAGAAGGTCGGCACGTGCGCCACCTGGACCACCTTGGTCCATTGCTGGCGTTCAGCCTCGATCAGATGGGTAAACTCCTCCGGCGAATCGCCGACGGTCTCAAATCCTTCGTTGGCAAGCTGATCGGCCACCTCTTTCTCGGACAAAGTTGCCTTGAGCGCCTCGACCAGATGCTGCACCACGGCCGGCGGCGTACCCGCCGGGGCCAGCAGGCCGAACCAGCTGTAAGCCTTGAAATCCGTGCCGGTCGCCTCTTTGAAGGTTGGCACATCGGGAAGCAGCGGCGAACGCTGGATACCGGCCACCGCATAGGCCTTGATGGCCCCAGACTTGAGATGCGGCAACAGCGTCGGCACGGTCTCGAACAACAGGTCGATCTGCTTGGCCATCAAGGCGGTCACGGCGGGTGCGCCGCCGTTGTAGCCGATATGCAGCAGATCGACCGAATAGCTGGACTTGAAGAATTCACCTGCCAGGTGGGTCGATGAACCGACCCCCGCCGAGCCGAACGTCAGCACCCCTGGTTTCGCCTTGGCCTCGGCAATCAGCGCCTGCACGCTGGCGGCCGGCAGGTCGCTGCGTGCCGCGAGGACGTCCGGACTGCGTACCACCATGCTGATTGGTGCGAACGACTTGAGCGAGTCATAGTTGAGTTTTGGGTAGAGCGCCGGACCCATGGCCAGACTACTGGTACCGCCCCATAGCAGCGTGTAGCCGTCAGGGGCCGCCTTGCTGACGTAGGTCGGCCCGATGGTACCGCCCGCGCCGCCGTGATTTTCGACCACGATTGGCTGGCCGAGTTTGATCGACAGACTTTTGGCAACCAGCCGTGCACTTGAATCGGTCGGGCCCCCGGGTGGAAACGGCACTACAAGCGTGATCGCGCGGGTCGGATAGCCTTCGGCCATGGCATTGCCATGGATCAGGTTCAACAGCAGCGCGGCAAGACATGTGCTGCGGCGCAGCAAAAGCACTGATGGATGGCGTCGTGACCAGTGCAGTGCAACGGATTCCGGGCTCAAGCGAGGGTGCATGGCGCAAGCAGGATGAAGACGGGCACCCATTAAAACGCGCCTGAGCGAATTCAACAAATGGTCATGGTTGCGCGCAGCGCCGCGCGCTGTGTGCCACCAAGCCCAATCAACTCTCGCCCAAGGCGTCGATAAAGGTCTTGATCAGATCCTGCACGCGTTCGAGCGTCAACGACTTGAACGGGATCTGCACATCTTCGGGCCAGTTCGAAGGCTTGCGACGCAGCCCCCTGTCAAAGCGAAAAATCGCAGCGCTGATGGTACTCATCACTTCAGGCGAATAAACGAACTGCAGCATGGTCGACACATTGTCGCCACGCGCTGCATAGAGCGTGGCGACCCTGCCATGCGGCGACGGGCCACGCAACGGGATATCAACGCGCGAGCGGTAGTGCGCGGTCTGCAGTGCAAACTGCGCTTTTTTCAGCTCGCTCGCGATCAGGTCCTCAAACAGCCTTGCGGCGGAGGCGGCGTCTTGTACCGTGCCGTCCGGTGCTGGTCGTTTTGCTTCGCTCTCGCGGCGTGCCTCCATGCTGGCGATCGCCTCGGCATAAAGTTCACCATCAGTCCTGGTCATCGCTATTCCTCGCAAAAATTGCCGGGACGAAGCCTCCCGTCCCCCTATGCTGCATGGCAGAAGCAATCCGTGAACCCGCTGGCGACGTCGGCAGCCCGCAGAACGGCGGAGAACAGCGGCACGGTGGCATGTGAATTGCCCTCTCGTTTGCGCTCCAGCCCTGCACACAACCGGTCACTAGCGCGCGGTACCGCGCCAGGCAAAAACGATCCCGTCGCAGGCCGCAACAATCAATTCGTCCATGAGGTTTTGAACATGAGATCGCTCTTGCTATTGTTCCTGGGTGTGCCGCTGCCCATCGTGATCCTGATCGCCCTGTTCTCGCATTAGAGATTCGAGGCGCTGGTCAGCGCCAGGCGGCAAGCATCCGCCTTGCTTGCCACGGAGCACCCGGCAACATGGTCGTTGACCAGGCCCATCGCTTGCATGAAGGCGTATACCGTGGTCGGACCAACAAAGGTCCAGCCCCGTTTCTTCAGATCGGCAGAGAGTTGCGTTGCTTCGACGATCAGAGCGCGTCCTGCCAGTTGCTGATGCGAGGCGAGCGGCCGTGCCGCTGGCTCGAATAGCCACGCGTAGGTACACAGCGAGCCGAACTCGTCGACCAGTTCGAGCATGCGCTTGGCGTTGTTGATGGTCGATTCGATCTTGCCTCGGTGTCGCACGATTCCCGCATCAGCCATCAGGCGTCGAATTTCAGCAGTCTTGTAGCGCGCCACCCGTTGTGCATCGAACTGTTCGAAACCACGCCGGAAATTTTCCCGCTTGTTGAGGATGGTGAGCCAGCTCAAGCCTGACTGAAAACCTTCCAGACAGATTTTCTCGAACAGCATCTGGTCGTCGATCACCGGAAAGCCCCACTCGTGGTCGTGGTAGGCGGTGTACAGCGGGGTGGCGCGGCACCATGCACATCGTGCGATGCCGCTTTCGTCGATCCAGAGACCATCCTTGACTGTGCCGGCCGGAACCGCTGCGTGGGGGGCTTTGTTCATTGAAGAAGTGTAGAGGATGCCCCCATGTTTCTCCAAAGTTGCTGCGGCAGGCTCATGGTTCAAGCCGGAACGGCTCTTGCGACAGGACGGTCTAGTCTTTGCAGACCGAGCCCGCGCCCGCCCTGGCGCTGGTCGTGAGCTGCCTTTTCAGAGGAATTGACATGAATGCCACCATCGAAGAACAGGAAAATCAGGATCCGATCACAGGCGCGCCCGGCTCTCATCCGCTCGGTGTCGGCTTGGGCGCAGTGCTCGGCGGTGCTGCTGCAGGCGCCGCCGCCGGTACCGTCACGGCAGGTCCGGTTGGGACCTTGTTTGGCGCCGCCGTTGGTGCCGTGGCAGGTGGACTGGTCGGCAAGGGAATTGCAGAGCACTACGACCCCACCATCGTCGAGAATCACTGGTTGGAGCGCTATGCCACCGAGAGCTACTACACCGATGGCATGAACTATGAGGATTACGCGCCTGCCTATCAACTGGCCGCAGCGCGCCGTATCCAGATGCAGGACGCCGATTTTGATGCGGTTCGCAATCAGCTGGCCGACGAGTATCAGCAAGTGCGTGGGTCATCGCGCCTTGACTGGGACCGTGCTGAGCCGGCCGCGCGTGCCTCCTGGTACAAGATTTACCACGAGTAGCCAGGTAGCGCGGTCCCGGACCTGGGTGAGCGACCGGTCGGTGGTTCGGTCAGGTCAGCGGGTATCTATCTGGCCGCCCGCTCGGCCAGCACCAAGCTCGGGCGGCTAACGCGCCCGGACCGCGTCGTCGAGCCGTACGTCGTCGATACCGGCGGGTTCCTGATGGGCCAGCACATCGGCGTTTTCAAAGGCAGACGCGACTGCGCGTTCGGTGGCATCGGTGATCGCGTGACCGTCTGCGATACTCAGGTGGCCGTCCAGCTCGATATGAAACTCGATCACCACACGGTCTCCGGCATCACGGGTTCTCAGATCGTGCACGCCGCGCACTTCAGGCTGGCTGAGGATGATGCTCCTGATCTTTTCGCGGTCGGCGTCTGCCAGTTCTTCGTCGAGTAGGCTTCTTAACGCGGCACGGGCGATCTTGCCACCGTTGAACAGCATGTAGCAGGCGATCAGGGCTGCGATCGAAGGATCAGCTCTGAGCCACCCGGTGGTACGCGTGATGACAAGCGCCAGCAGCACACCGAAGTTGACCAGGATGTCGGCTCGATAATGGGCCCGGTCGGCGGTAATCGCTTGCGAGCCGGTGTTGCGCAGGACGTAGCTCTGAAATCCGACCAGCAGCAGCGCGGTCGACAGGCTGGCTAGCACGATCACGAGGCCCGCGTCGATGTCGTTGACGGGCTCGGGGAAGACGAGCCGCCGAGCCGCCTGAGACACCAGTGCCAGGGCGGCCACGATCAAAAATATGGCTTGAAGGAAGGCCGCGAGCGTCTCGCCTTTGCCGTGGCCGTAGCGATGGTCCGCATCCGCGGGCTGAGAGGCGTACCAGACTCCCACCAGTGTTGCCAGCGAGGCCGCCAGATCGACGGCTGCATCGACCAGCGACGTCAGGAGGCTGACGGCATCGGTGCGAAAGTAGGCAACGCCCTTGACGCCGAGCAGAACCACGGCAACCAGCACGCTGGCGTACGACGCCCAGCGGACCAGTGCCCGTCGCTGTTGGATGTTTTCGACCACCGATTACTCGCGGTGAAGGTGGCGGCGCGGCGGGCCACCACGGCAAGGTTGATTAGACGGCTGCAAGGCAGGAAATCTCGCAAATCTCATGTTCACGGCACGTGCGTGAGGATCAACGTCCGTCATATTGCGCCTGCTGATCGCGCACGGCAAACCGCTTACGATCCGATTGTGACCAGCATTGCGATGGCAGCAGCAGCCATCAGCGCCGTGGCGAGCCAGCCCAGCACGCGCAGCTTGGTCGGCAGCACGAACTCCTTCATGATGGTTTGGCGGCTTGCCATCAGCATCATCACCACCATGATGGGGACAGAGATGACGCCGTTGACCACGGCGCTTAAAAACAGCGCCTTGATCGGATCGATCGGCGCGAAGCCCAGTCCGACGCCGCTTAAGGTCGACAGCGCGATGATGGAATAGAACTTTTTTGCGCTCTGGAACTTGAGCTCCAGGCTACTCTGCCATGAAAACGCGCCGGCGATGGCATAGGCGGCGGAGCCCGCCAGCACCGGCACTGCCAGAAGGCCGGTGCCGATGATGCCGGCACCAAACAGATAGAAGGCGAGGTTGCCAGCGATCGGTCTTAGGGCCTGGGCCGCCTGCGATGAAGTCTGGATGTCGTGGATGCCATGGGCATTGAGCGTGACCGCGGTGGTGACAATGATGAAGAAGGCCACCAGATTGGAAAAACCCATGCCGATCCAGGTATCGAATCCGATGCGGCGAAAGCTCGATCGCGCCTGGGCGGGCTTTTCGATCAGCGGCTGAGCACTCGGATTAGCGGTCAGCTCTTCGACTTCCTGGGAGGCCTGCCAGAAAAAGAGGTAAGGACTGATGGTCGTGCCGAACACGGCAACCACCGTGGTGATGTAGTCCTTGCTCCATTCCAGGTGTGGCAGCAAGGTGTCATGCACAACGGTGAGCCACGGTGTGTGCGCGATGAAGGCGGCGCCGACGTACGCCAACAGGGCGAGGGTGAGCCACTTGAGAATGCGCACGTAGTGGTTGTACGGAATCAGGATCTGCAGGGCCAGCGACAGCACCCCAAAGCCGACCGCGTAGATCTGCACCGGGCCTCCGAACATCAGACTCATCGAGGCGCCCATGGCCGAGATATCCGCTGCGATATTGATGGTGTTGGCAACCAGCAGCAGGCCGATCACGCCATAGAGCAGCCAGGCCGGGTAGTGCAGCCGCAAATTGGTGGACAGTCCGACGCCCGTGACGCGTCCGACCCGCGCGCTGATGATCTGGATCCCTGCCATCAAGGGGTAAGTAATGAGGATGGTCCAAAGCAGCGTGAAGCCGTACTGTGCGCCAGCTTGCGAGTATGTGGCGATGCCGCTTGGATCGTCGTCAGCCGCACCGGTGATGAGGCCGGGGCCGAGTGCTTTCATCCAACGCGTGAGGCGAAGCCCAAGCGAAGCCTTGCGCATCGCAAATCCGTGTCTATTGGGTGAAGTCGAAGCGCAGAATGCTCTACCGAGAAGGGATCGGCAAGTGGCGTGTGGCCAGATGCGTCACGAAACCGCCGGAATTGCATAAAACCCACAAAAAAGGGCCCGAAGGCCCCGATCATTCGATCGCGTCGCTGCGCGCTAGCGCATGGCTGAGGCGGCCTCACGCACGTCATGCATGCGGATCACAAGGTGCGGCCAGCGCACCCCATGATCAATCATTTCGAGAGCGATGCGTTCGACGCGCTCGCGATTCCTGATGAAGACCGCCAGCAAGTCTGCGGGCGCCTGGTGCAGGCCGTCAATGTCTTCTAATGCCTGGCGCGTGACCACGAACTCAAAAGGCATTTCGTCGACCCATACGGTAAAACGGACTTCGTCGTCAGTGGCCTCGGGCTTGCCCCGTTCCGGGCGGCTCAGGGCATTGCCCCCCGCAAGGTAACCCGAGGGATAGGCAAGGCCGGGCCCGGATGGCTTGTAGGATTGGTTGGACATGCGGAGTTTCTCCATAATGTCGGCTTCATGGCATGTAGCGTGCCCGCACTGCGTCAAAAGGGGGCGGTCGCGCAAAATGGGTCACATGTGAACAAGCCTGGGGGAGCATGACTGCTGAGCTGATCGCTTTTCACGCGCGCCGAACCCCGCAAGCGCTCGCAATCGTCGACGCCGACGGCATCGAGATGAGCTACGCCGCGCTCGAACGCTTGCTGGCGAGCGTTGCCGATCAGCTGAGAAAAGACGTGCCTCAGCTGTTCGAGAGTTCCCTGGTGGCGCTCGCCTGTGATGACAGGCGCTGGCATCTGGTGCTGATGCTGGCGCTCGAGGCGCTTGGCGTTGCGTCCTTGCCCTTCGTGCAACCCAGCGACGCGGAATTTGTAGCAGCGGTTAATCGCTGCGATCTGGTGCTCGCGCAGCACCCGGTTCCAGGCAGCCAGGTGCGCACCATCCTGATCACGCAACAATGGCTGGCCGATGCGGCTCGCCGCATGGACGCTCCGCCGCTTGCGAGCCATCGCTGGCCGCGAGGGACAACGGCACTGGTGCTGCTGACCTCCGGCAGCAGTGGGGTGGGCAAGTGCGTGCCGCTCGATCAGTCGGCGATCGAGGCACGCGACAACAACCGCGTCTGGCAGTACGGCTTGTCTGACGCAACCCGCTTTCTGGTGGCCCTGGCGGTCAACGTCACCGGTGTGCTGTTCACCGCACGGGCGGTGCTGCGCTGTGGTGGTGCCCTTGTGTTCTGGTCGCCGCAAAGGCCTCTCGAGTCGTTCGCCCGCTGCACGCATACCATTTTGCTGCCAATGCATGTGCGAGCGCTGCTTGATCTGATCCCGCCAGACTACCAGCCGGGTCGATCCGTGAAACTTTATTCACTTGGTGCGCGCCTGAGCATGGCTTTGCGCAACCGTGCCGTTGGGCGCCTGGGCGTCGAGATGCAAAATGTCTACGGTAGCAACGAGGCGGGCGCCTGTCTTTGGATCGGATCGAACGACATCGGCGAGGTGCTGCCCGGTGTCGAGCTGGAAGTGGTCGATGACGAGGGCAGGCCGCTTCCAAGAGGGGTGCCCGGGGTGATCCGGGCGCGCGCGCCGGAGATGTCGCATCGCTACCTCGATGATGAGCTGACGCGCGAGCGCTATCGCGACGGCTGGTTCATGACCGGTGATCAAGGCGTATTGCACGGTCCGAGGCAGCTGCAGCTGATGGGGCGGGTCGACGCGCTGCTCAATATTGGCGGCGTCAAGATTGCGCCCGAAGAAATCGAAGATCTGCTGCTGCAAGTAAAGCTCGGTCGCGATCTCGCCGTGTGCGCCATGCCCGATCGCGATGGCATTGGCGAACTCTACATCGGTATCGAAGGTGCGCTCTTGAACGACGAGGCGCTGATGAGCAAGGTCGGCGAGTGCCTCGGTGTCAATTTCGGCAGCATCCACGTGGTGCACGTCAGCGCCATCCCGCGCAGTGACCGGGGCAAATTGCAGCGCGCGCGCCTGCTCGAAGTGATTCGCGAGCAACTCGCCAATGCGCCGCGCGGCCGCAGCACGCGACGATGACGAGCGTGCATGTGAAATTTTGCAGCATGATCACCTGATGATTGCACAACAGATCGGCGCTCACGCCCTGCGCGAACCGAACCGGGTGGCGATCAAGCATGGCGGGCGACACCTGACCTATCGGCTGGCCGATCAACAGCTGCGTCGGCTCCAGGCCGGTTTACTGAGCGCGCGCGTGACCGAATATCGACTGGTCGGGGTGGCGCATAGTGATCCCCTGGTCGAGACACTCTTGCTGTTCGCGCTCGAGGCGCTGGGCGTCGCCACATTGCCCTTCGTGCAGCCGGCGGACGCCGGTATCGTGGCCGCGCTTCGCGAGTGCGACCTGCTCGTGTGTGAGCAGCCGATTGATGGCTTGAGGGGACCTTATGCCTTGATCACCGCCGCGTGGCTGCAGGCGGTGGTCAACCATCGGATCCTGCCCGAATTGGTGATGCGACGAAAGCCCGCGGGTCAAACGGTGAATGTATTTACCACCTCCGGGTCCATGGGCATCGCTAAATCGATCGTGTTTGATGCCAGGGCAGTTGAGGCACGCATCGCCTCGCGCCTCGCGCAGTACGGGCTTGAACGCAGCAGCCGCTTGCTGGCTGCCTTGCCACCGAGCACATCGGGCACTTTTTTTGTTGCGCAGGCCGTGCTTCGGGTCGGCGGCACGCTGGTCTATTTCGATGAGACAAGCGCACTTTCAGATCTGGCCGAGTGCACCCATGCCTTGATGCTGCCGGTAATGCTCGATCGGCTTGCAAAGCAGACACAGAGCCAAGCAAGCGTGCATCGACGCATCAAGATCTTTGCGGTAGGTGCCAAGCTCGGCGAATCGACCCGGGCGCTCGCCAAGGCGCGTCTTAACGCCGAACTGATGGATGCATACGGCACCACGGAGACGGGCTGGTTGGCCATGTTCGGCGAGGCAAGTGTTGGCGATGTATTGCCAGGCGTCGATCTCGAGGTGGTCGGTCCAGACGATCAGCCGTTGCCCGCCGGCGAGGCGGGGCAGGTTCGTGCGAGGAGCCCGGAGATGGGCTCTGGCTATCTGGATCGGGCACTCAGCAGCACGGCGTTTCGTGATGGCTGGTATTACACCGGCGACTTGGCTCGCATGCCCGCCACACGTCGCATCGAACTGATCGGCCGTGAAGATGCGATATTGAATTTCGGAGGCATCAAAATCTCTCCAGAAACCATCGAAGCGGCGCTGATGGCGCGCTCGATTGCGGCCGATGTCGCCGCGCTGTCACGTGCTGGCGCTGACGGCATCGCGCAGCTCTGGCTGGCCCTCGTAGCACCACGTCTTGCGGATGATGCCCTCGACCGGGAAGTGGTGCTCGCGCTTGGCCACAACCTTGGGCCCATCCAGGTGGTGCTGGTCGATCAGGTCCCACGCAACCCGGCCGGCAAGCTGATGCGTGCCGAAGTGCGCGCGCTGGTCGAGCGCCAGTTGGACGGTCGCTAGCGCGGAGTGATGCGCGCTGCATGCGGGATTACCCTGACGGGAGATGCGAAGGGCAATTGTTACACTTCATCCCGGGCGTAAAAGCCGTCGAAAAAAAGCCAGACCGGGAGACCTCATGCAAACCAAAGCACGCAGCAAAGCGTGGAACATTCTCTTAGCACTGCCGTACCTCGCGATGCTGTGGGTTCCGTCCTATAACGCCAAGGAACCGGCCTTTCTTGGCATGCCATTCTTCTACTGGTATCAGCTCGCCTGGGTGTTCGTGTGCTCGGCGCTGGTTGGCCTGGTGCTGTTCATGACGCATCCGTCGGATCGGAGCTGAAATGGACATCGTCGCGATTTCTGTCTTCGTCTTTTTCTTTGTGCTGGTGACAGTGCTTGGATTCGTTGCTGCCAGATGGCGCCGGGGCGACCTTGCAAGCCTGCACGAATGGGGTCTGGCGGGCCGCCGTTTCGGCGTGGTCGTCTCCTGGTTCCTGATCGGTGGCGACATTTACACCGCCTATACCTTTATCGCCGTGCCCGCTGCGGTGTTCGGTGGTGGCGCCGGCGCGTTCTTCGCTGTGCCCTACACGATCCTGATTTATCCCTTCGCGTTCCTGGTCATGCCAAAACTGTGGGCCGTGTCGCGTCGCCACGGCTATGTGACGCCTGCTGACTTCGTGCGCGGGCGCTATCAGAGCCCGGGGCTGGCACTTGCAATCGCTGTCACGGGCATCATGGCGACCATGCCCTATATTGCACTGCAGCTGGTCGGCATCCAGGTAATCATCGCAGCGCTTGGTTTTCCGACCGAAGGCTTCGTCGGTGAGCTGCCGCTCATCATCAGTTTCATCATTCTCGCGGCCTATACCTATAGCAGCGGGTTACGTGCACCTGCCCTGATTGCCGTGGTCAAGGACACGCTGATTTACGTGACCATCATCGCGGCCATGATCGTGATCCCGGCCAAGCTCGGCGGACTGTCTGCCATGTTTGCGAAAATCCCGGATGCGCGCTTGCTGCTCAAGGCACCTTCTGCCACCAGCATGAACCAGTTCTCTTCCTACGCGACACTGGCGCTCGGTTCAGCACTGGCACTGTTCCTTTATCCGCATTCCGTCACGGCTGTGCTGAGCAGCAAGTCGGCCAACACCATTCGTCGCAACATGGTGCTACTGCCGGCCTACTCGCTGCTGCTCGGTCTGCTGGCACTGCTGGGTTTCATGGCCTATGTTGCAGGGGTCGACAAACTGCCTGAATACAGCAAGTATTTCGCGACCTACAAGGCGCAATTCGCCGTGCCGGCGCTGTTCCTGCAGATGTTTCCAAGCTGGTTCGTGGGCGTCGCGTTTGCTGCCATCGCCATTGGCGCACTGGTGCCCGCGGCCATCATGTCGATTGCGGCGGCTAACCTGTT
>CAZZVZ010000047.1:0-13387 GCA_964657655.1 Gammaproteobacteria bacterium
GAGGCGCCGAATTCCCCGAAGACACACCATCCAGAGAGTCTGGTGCAATGTCGATGAAGGTGACCCCGTGCGCGATCAGCCACTCGCAGGTTCGCGCGGCATTGTCAGCGAAGGCACGAATGATTTCGCGGTCGTTGTAACGATAGTCAGGAAAACCATTCGATTCGACCACGCTCCAGTCGGTCAGATCCTGAAACAACAGATCTGGTGAATCGACGATACCGAACTTGCGCTGAGCCTTCGTGCCGCCCCCAAGGACCACCGAACCGCCGCTGACGATGGCATGACCGCCGACGTGATTCTCAGCTTCGACCAGGATCACGGTAGAGCCCGCCTCGCGAGCGACGATGGCAGCGGGTAATCCGGTCGCACCACTACCGATAACCACCACATCGACCTCCTTGTCCCATCGTATCGCACTCGAATCCGAGCGGGCGACGGCCTTCGTCGCTGCTGACAGCGCCAGTGAGCCGAGGCCAAGCGAGCCGCCGAGCAGCACTTGGCGTCGGCTGATAAGGGCATCTTCATCGGGTCCATTGGTGCCCGTTCTGGCGGCCATGCGTGGTTTCTTCACAGGAGGGGCCATAAAGGCAGCGGCGTCGCTTCGCTCGACTTGGGCAGCTGATAGCCGTTGGCCTGAAACGCTTTGCCGAAATCGGTGAGATCAGGTCCACCGTCTGGCTGGGTATGACACGCAGCGCAAGGCTGACCTGTTTGCGCTGCGTAGGTTGTGGTGGCTTTCGCCGGTCGGGATACGACAAGCGCTAGGCAACACGGCGCGACCACCAGGACGCTGATTGCGGCCCATTTTGAAGCCTGACCTGCTGACGGACCAATCTTGATCATGGTGCGCACTCCGTAGCTCAATTTCCTCCGACAGTAGAGAAGGAAGAGGTAAACGTCAGTGCGCAAACGTACCAACGCCACCTCGAGCAAGTCTTGCTGGTTGGCACAAAGCGCGTCCTTTGTTCGCTAACGCACGGTGTTCGATGTTCGCCTCTTCTAACTTAGAGACCGAAGTGCTTCGCGCCGCGCCAAAAAAAGAGCGGCGGTACGACTGGCCGCTCGGCACGTCTCATAGGAATCGCAAATAAATGAGCCAAACTGGATTGTTTTCCGGCGCGCTGGGCCGGCGTTACGGCGGCGAGATCGCCGCCCTGCTCACCCTCAAACTGGCTCTGCTATTGGTGCTGTGGCTGGTCTGCATCAGACCATGGCCCCATTCGGCTGACGCTGCGCGGCAATCCGTCGCCCGCATGTACGCGATTAGACCGCTCTGAGCGACCGATGATTGATCCCAGTACCGTCGAGGTGTCGCGTATCCAGTTCGCCGTGGTGGCTCTGTACCACTTCCTGTTCGTTCCGCTCACACTCGGATTGGTGTGGATTCTCGCGATCATGGAGACGGTCTACGTCATGACCGGACGTCTGATCTGGAAACGCATGACCCAATTCTGGGGTGTGCTGTTCGGAATCAACTTCGCCATGGGAGTCGCGACTGGCATCACGATGGAGTTCCAGTTCGGCACGAACTGGGCTTACTACGCACACTACGTCGGAGACGTGTTCGGCACCCCGCTCGCTATTGAGGGCCTGATGGCCTTTTTTCTCGAATCGACCTTCGTCGGTCTTTTCTTCTTTGGCTGGGATCGCTTGTCAAGGGTCAAGCACCTGATGGTGACCTGGCTGGTGGCCATCGGATCCAACCTGTCGGCATTGTGGATTCTCATCGCCAACGCCTGGATGCAGTTCCCGGTTGGCGCAGAATTCAACTTTCAGACCATGCGCATGGAAGTCACCTCCTTCGCAGATGTCTTTTTCAATCCGGTCGCACAAGCCAAATTTGTTCACACCGTGAGCGCGGGCTATGTGATTGGATCGATGTTTGTCTTGTCGATCAGCGCGTGGTACCTGCTGCGTGGACGCAATGTCGACATTGCCAAACGATCCATGACGGTGGCTGCCAGCTTCGGCCTGGCATCAGCGCTCAGCGTCGTGGTTCTGGGCGACCAGTCGGGCTACACCATCTCCGAGAACCAGAAGATGAAGCTTGCCGCAATCGAGGCCATGTGGGAGACAGAACCTGCTCCCGCATCGTTCACAATTCTCGGATGGCCCGACGTCGATGAGGCGACCACCCATTTCGCGGTCAAGATTCCCTGGGTGATGGGTCTGATCGGCACACACTCGGTCGATACCACCATGCCCGGCATCGATCAGCTGGTCCTCGAGGCGCAAGGCCGCATACGCCGCGGCATCTTGGCCTATAGCGCCTTGCAAATCCTTCGCACAGACCCGATCAGTGCATCGGCAAAAATGGCCTTCGACGAAAACTCGGGAGATCTGGGCTACGCGCTCTTGCTGAAGCGGACCATGGAAGATCCGAGCATGGCGTCGCCGCAGGAAATTGAAGCGGCCGCCGCCAGCACCATCCCCAACGTCCCCGTCCTTTTCTGGTCGTTCCGGATCATGGTGGCTTGCGGCTTCTGGTTCATCTTGTTGTTCGCCGGCGCCTTCTGGTTTGCCGCGAAGCAGCGCCTGCAGCGGCATCGCTGGTTTCTTCTAGCGGCGATTTTCAGTCTTCCGCTGCCGTGGCTTGCCGCCGAACTTGGCTGGATTGTGGCCGAATATGGCCGCCAGCCATGGGCCATTGAGGGAATACTGCCGACCGCCCTCGGGGTGTCATCGGTATCGACCGGCCAGGTGCTCGTCAGTCTGGTTGGCTTCGTGTTCTTCTACACGCTGCTTGCGATTGTCGATGTCGGCTTGATGCGCAAATACATTCGGCTTGGTCCCGAGGGTCTGGGTATGTGGCGCACCGGGTCATCATTCGATCTACCGGTGGATCGACTCACGAGAGAAGATGATGCTTGACTACGGCGTGTTGCGCGTGACGTGGTGGCTGCTGATGGGCATCGTACTGATCGGCTTTGCCGTGATGGATGGCCTGGATCTTGGCGCTGGCGCACTGGTGCGCATCGTTGCTCGCACTGACTTGGAGCGGCGCGGTGTGATTGCGACCTTCGAGCCGTTTTGGGAAGGCAATCAGGTGTGGTTCATCCTCGGGGGTGGAGCGGTGTTCGCGGCGTGGCCGTATCTTTATGCCGCATCTTTTTCGGGCTTCTACTTTGCGATCCTGCTGATTCTGCTGGCGCTGATCCTGCGACCTGTCGCACTCAACTTTCGCGACAAGTCGGATTCTGCGCGCTGGCGAGCCGTCTGTGACGGATGCCTGATCTTCGCCGGGTTTGTCCCGACCACGCTGTTTGGCGTCGCCATCGGCAATCTGTTCCTGGGCGTTCCTCTGCGTTACGACGCTACCATGCGCATCATCTACCTCGGTGGGCTGCTCGATCTCCTCAGGCCTTTCGCCTTGCTGGTGGGATTGGTGTCGCTTGCCATGTTCTTGATGCATGGGGCGAGTTACCTGGCGCTCAAGGCCGAGTCCGGATTGGCGCTACGCGCTGAAAAGGTGGTGCGATGGTGCTCAGGGTCGTTCGTGACGCTTTACATCATTGCCGGAGCGTGGCTCATCGCTTTCATTCCTGGCGATCAGATTTCCAGTCCGATCTCTCCCGACGGACCATCCAATCCACTCCTCAAACAAGTAGCGACGGGAGGCAACTGGGTGATTGACGGCCCCCTTGGCCGCTGGGCCTGTGTAGCTGCCACAGTCGCACTCGTTGCTGCGCTCGCCACACCTCTGATGGTCCGGCGCGCTGCGCACTGGCAGGCCCTCATCGCGAGCGGTCTGACGATCACGGCGACCATCCTTTCGGCGGGTCTTGCCCTGTTTCCGTTCTTGATGCCTTCCAGTCTGGATCGCAACAGCAGTCTCACGGTGTGGGACGCCTCATCCAGCCTTGGCACGCTTAAGCTGATGCTGTTCGTGACCGTAATTCTGCTGCCTATTGTGGTGGCTTACACCACGTGGGTCTTTCATGTCATGCGCGGGCGAATCACGCTGGCCCAGCTGCGCGAGTCACACGGCGTTTACTAGCAAAGGAAGCAAGGCATGTGGTACTTCTCGTGGATGCTGGGCATCGGTCTGGCGTGTTGTTTCGCGATCCTCAATGCCATGTGGCTCGAGGCACGCATCCATCCAACGGTGCGCGAGGGCGAATTCGAGGCACCGTCGCTTGCGCCAGTGCCTGCCCCGGATTGATCGAACCCGCTATTTCATCTCGTCGGCGGAGCTGTCCGCTGCGGCAGCGGGCACGCCAGGCTCAGCTTGAGTGACTGGCTGGAGTCCGTGAGACGCGCTGGTCGCAGGAGGCGCTGTTTTCGTGGTCAGTTCAGGCTTCCCATTGTCGGTGCCAGATGCATTTTCCACCTTTCCGCGGCCCTGGGCCGACACCAACATAAGTAGGAAGATTTGGACGCACAGCCAGATCAGCCAGAAGTTCGAGCCTCGCTGCGATGTGACGGTAGCCGGCTCGCTCGCCCCTCTGGTGGAAGGGGAGATGCGCGGCAACCGGGCGACCAGCTGACACGCAGTGGCCTTCGCCTCATATGGATCTCGCATCTCGCCCGCCACACGGCAAAGTGTTGCTGCCAGCGCGACTTCAGCGTCTTGCGTGGAAAGCGCGGCAAGCCGCGCAGCCTCTTCCCACGGATCAAGATCCAGTCTTGCGAAAAGGGTCAACACGGTAATCGATGGCCCATGAGCGGGCGGCTCAAGAACCGCGTAGAGAAAATCATCGTATTGGGAAGGAAGGCTCACACGCGTCCCCACAATATCATCCACCGCCCATGCCCGGCGTGCAGCGTCACCTCCTGATGCAGGGCGGCCGCCGCTAACTCGAAGGAAACCACGGCCGCGCTATGTCAGAATCGTTGGAACCCGCCTCGCCGCTGGTCGTGGTCATGGTGCGGTTGTGCAAGTCCTTGACGCCTTGCGTACTGCGAATCGCGTCTTCGATCTGCCATTTTTCCTTTTCATCGCGCATCGTCCCGGTCAGTGTCACGACGCCTTCGGTGACCTGCACATCCAGATCACCGTGACCAACGTCAGGCCGTTCAGCGAGATATCGCCGAATCGCGTCCTGTACTTCGAGATCCGTTTGCATCGCCATTTCCAAAATCCTTTGAGCATCCATAGATGCAGGTTTTGTTCGACCCGGTCTGTACGCTGTCGCACAATCAAGGGGCAGCGTTGCTCGCACCGTCGAGCGTGGCGGTGGTGCACTCAGAAATACCTACGGTGGTGTCCCACGGCTCATTCACCACAGATGCTGTGAGGATGCGCATAAATCATGCTCACGACCGTGAGCATGAACTGAGCGCCGGTCGCGATGCCGTGTCGTTCCCATTGACAGGATGTCGCACTCAGCGCCATCCAATGCTGGAGGATGTGCCTTGGTTGAGCCAACGTCGAGGTGCGCTATGTCGGACATCGCACCGACGTGCGGCTGTGAGTGCTCGACACTTCGACGATGACGGGTGCCATCGGCGGTCAGTGGCTCCCAGACCTTGTCGGTCGGAGCTTGTCCGACTGCGGCAATAACCTTCTCTACGGGGAAACCAAGGGAACAATGATGCACAGCTACTGGGGTGATTGGTATGACGGATGGGGATGGTTCTTGTGGTTCGGATTTGTCTTCTTGCTGTTTTCGAACGTGGGCAATTGGGGATACAGTTATCAAGCGCACCAGAAATACAACCGCTTCCCGCGCAAGGAGGCACTCGACATCCTGAGCGAACGCTACGCGAAAGGTGAGATTGGTCCGAGCGAGTATCAGCGCATGAAGGCCGAGATCAGTGCCTAGAGGGGCTTGATGTCTCCCGTGCAGGGTTTTGTCCAGCAGAAGAAAGCGCTGATGCAGAAGGTGACCGCCGCACGCTCGTGATGCGACCGGCCGACCTCATTGTGGCTATCGAGCGCAGTAAGTGCGTTGTCGGTGCCACGGCTGATGCGCCACAAAATGAAGCGGGTTGGCAGCGTTGCCAACCCGTTTTTGCGGGTGCCACGACTTTGCACATGCTCCGGCAAGGATGTCGTCACGCAAGCCGGCGCATCGAAGCCTGCGTCCACTAGTTCAGATTCCTGGAGCCCTCAAGTGCGTAGCGCCGGCAGTGTTCCAGGTAACCCGCCTCGTGACTTGCAACGAGATCCACCACGCTTGACCAGAGCCATGACGGCGCATCAATCGACTTTGAACGGCTGCGCAGCACTTCCTTGCGCCATCTGTTCGCGTCGGCTTTACCAAGCTGACGCGCATGCGCCTTGCCGACCACCCCCGCGAGGAACCCTGCAACATCGATCGCATCGGTTTGTGAAACGTGCTCGATTTCAAGCTTTAGATCCTGCGGCAGCAATTCTCTTAAGAACACATCTTTGCCGAGCAATTTGGCAGCGACCATGCGGTCCCCGAGGTAAGGTGACAGGTGACGCGCACCTTCTACCACCCTGGCCCCGGCTGCACTGGGCAGAAGCGCGTCCTGGTGACGCGGTGCGATAGCCGGGATCGCCTCCTTTACATCAACCAAACAATATTCAGGCTTGGCCTCATCGTCACTGCTTACTGCAAGCACGACCGCAAAGCGAAGCCGGCCCAGGGAACTGCATCCCTTCATCCAGTACGCAGCGTCGATCACTTCCACCCTGGAGTCGTCCGGACGTGATCGCAACATGGTAGCCAGCCGGGCAATCTCCTTGTGTTCAAACAGGTTTGCGATCGCGGCCCTCTCGGCCTTGTTCATCGGCCAGAATCGTCTGCCAATCGGAATGGTCGGTGAATCATCCTCAAGGCGCTCGCGTGCGAGGTGCTTCCATGAGCGCGCAACTGCGGTACGCATCACCACATGGACCGGGTCAGGCAGCGGCGGCTCGCCTTCGTGGCCGGCATCGTCTGGTCTGAGCGCCTGCGCGTAGCTTTGCGCCATGCTTTCCATCATCAGGGCGGTGGTCACGCCGGGCAGATCCGAACCGCGAGCCGCCATCGCGAGCGACAGCCCGAGCCGGATCAGGTCATGCGCGGGGTTGCCAATCACGGTCTGATCCAGATCTCTGATCTGGATCTCGACCTCGCCCGTCATGCTGCCTACTGGTCCGAGATTACCCACGTGACAGTCGCCGCAGATCCAGATCGCGGGGCCGCCCGGAATGATCGACTCGGAGTGCTGGTCGAGCCATTCGTAGAACAGCCTGGTATTGCCTCGAACATAGGCGTGTGCAGAACGAGCCATCTTCAGATTGCGCTGCTCGGTCAGGATGCGATCTCGCTGATCGCCCGTCTTAGGGACGGAGAACTTGTCGCTCATGTGGCCTCAGTTGTTGCATTTTTTGGGTGGCCAGTACAGTCCGTCGGCTCGCAGGGCACGAGCGTTGGCTGGTTCAATGCGTTGAGCGGTTCGCAAAGTTCGTACCGCGCATCTATTAAAAGCGCGATCAGCATCGAAAGCAGACGCTCAACGCCCGCTTTCCTGCCACAGCAAGCGCCGGTCGCTTGCGACCTGTCACTTGACCTGTGCGCGAAATATCTTTCCGAAGAATTCGTTCATCTCGGCGTACGCCGACAGCGGAAAGACATGGGCGACGAACTGATCCGGTCGCACCACCACAAGTGCTCCGTGTTCGCGGTCGATGCCACGGGCGCCGAAGATATCGGCCCTGGGATCGGTGGTAAATGTCTTCTCGTAATCGATCAGACCATAACGGCCCTTGCGAGGCAGCAACAACGCGGGGAGGTCTTCCAGAACGATCTGGTGCTGTGGCGCCTGCAACACTGCGCGCACATCGATCAAACTGTCGAGATCATCGTCGGGCGGTGTGATGGCACGAACAAATGATTTTGGCGTTGCGAGGTAGCCACACAATGCATTGAGTTCGGCCTGGCCCTTGTCCGAGAACGCATAGAGCCGCCAGCGACCATCGGCCCGTGTGGTGTGGCCAAGATGCACCGATTTTGCGTCGGCCACGCGCACCACCGGCCATGAATGAAAACGCATGCCTATGGAAAAGCCTGTGGCAAGCGATTGATGCGTCTCGTCGCCAATGGCGAACCCCGGCCCATAATGGGTCGCCACGCCCGCTGTGTACCGGCCGGCGCGGGAGAAATATGCTTGCAGTTCGCTGGGAGCAACTCCGCCCGCCTCGGGATGCTCAGGATCGATGGGGGCCGCTGCCATCATCGCGGACCATTTCTTGTCGAAATCGATCAGTTCCTGAGCCACGGGCTGGCGTTCATCCGAATAGGATCGCAGCAATTGCGCATCGCAGTGCTGTGCCAGGACCAAAGCGAGCTTCCATCCCAGATTGAATGCGTCCTGCATTGAGACATTCATCCCCTGCCCGGCCTTGGCACTGTGGGTGTGACAGGCATCGCCTGCAATGAAGACCCGTGGCGCGCGCGGCACGCCAGTGGGAGAAATTGCATCATCAAAACGTTCAGTCAACCGCTGTCCGACTTCATACACCGAGAACCACGCGACTTCTTTCACATCCAGCACATAAGGATGCAAGATTTCGCGGGCGCGGCTGATGATTTGCTCGGCGCTGAACTGCTTCAGGCTTTCGCGGGCGTCAGGCGTGACCTCGCCGAGATCAACGTAGAACCGCACCAGGTAGCCGCCTTCCCGGGGGATGATGAGGAGGCTGCCCTTGCTCGCAGATTGAATCGCTGCCTTAAAGCGGACGTCGGGGAAATCGGTCACGGCGAGGATGTCCATCACGCCCCACGCATGGTTGGCGACGTCGCCGCGCAGGCTCTGGCCAATGGCTGCCCTGACGCGGCTGCGCGCGCCATCGCATCCGACGACGTAGCGCGCTCTGACGGTCTTGAGCTGCAGATCGGCGCCACGCAGCGTGACGCGCACGGGATAGGGGTGCGCGTCCTCACGCTTTAATTCGACGAATTCGAGTTCGTAGTCAGGCACCAGTCTGCGTGCCGAACGTTGCATCACATCGAGCAGGTAGTCCTGGATGCGCGCCTGGTTGACGATGACGTGGGGGAATTCTGACAAACCATCTTCGACATCCTGCACGCGACCCGTGCGTTCGATCCGGGTACGGTCACTGGCACACGGCCGCCAGAAGACCGTCTCGTTGACCCAGTACGCCTCGGCCAGCAACCGGTCGCTCAGGCCAAAGGCGTTGAGCATTTCGACCGTGCGGCAGGCAATGCCATCGGCTTGTCCCATCAGCAATGCGCCGGCTCGCCGCTCAACGATACGTGTCTTGACCGCTGCAAACTGCGATAGCTGTGCTGCAAGCACAAGGCCGGCGGGGCCGCTTCCGACAATCAGCACGTCGACTTCGTCGGGCATGCCGGCCTTGGCGTCGTCGCTCACGGCCGGCGCGACGCTCGGATCCCCAGTCTGAAATCCGTTGAGATGAAACTGCACGATGCGAATCCTTCGATAAATAGCGGCGGGATGCTGCATTGCCGCCGGTCGGCGCTGCTGGTCGTCCACGCGATGCGAGATTTCCGCGCCACCGCCCGGCCCCTAGGGCCCGATGTTACACAGGAACGCCTTGCTGTCCTCGATCGAGGCTCCGCTTCAGCCGTCATGGAATGCGCACTGGCGCATGTGAACTTCTCCTGTTGAAACAACAGCTTGCTACAACAGTGCGGCGATCACGCAATTAGGACTGCGGCCAGGTCCGGCTGCCCCAAGCCGAGGCGCGTAGCTCTTGCTATCCTGTCGCTGCGATACAGCAAAAGGTACGTCACCTGTCTTTGTGGAGTTATGGCACCGACCATGGACGCCTCTCACCTTCGAGTCCGACAACTTGGCTGCTGGCAGGGCGAGCCCGAGATTGTCGATCTTGCGGGCGGCATTACCAACCGCAACTACATCGTGACCGACGGGGACCGCAGGTTCGTGGTGCGCCTGGGCGGTGATATCCCCGAGCATCACGTGATGCGTTTCAACGAGCATGCAGCGAGCCGCGCCGCGGCCGCCGTTGGCTTGTCACCGGAGGTGCATTACAGCGCAGCCGATGCGCTCGTCATCAGATACATCCCGTCTGCCTCGCTCAAGCCGGCCGACGTTCAGCTTCATCTGCCAGCGATCCTGGAACTGATCCAGCGCTGCCATCGCGAGCTTGCACGCCAGATCAAGGGTCCGGCCATGGCGTACTGGATCTACCACATCATTCGCGACTACCTGCGCGTGCTCGAGACGAAAGGTCACAACGCAGACCTATCGACCTTGCGCAGGCAGGCCGACGTGCTGGAGGCAAGCGGCAGTCATTACGGCATGGTGTACGGTCACAACGATCTGCTGTCGGCCAATATCCTCAACGATGGCGAGCGGCTGTGGCTGATCGACTGGGACTACGCGGGCTTCAACAGTCCACTCTTCGACCTGGGTGGCCTCGCCTCGAACAATGAGCTCTCGGCCGAACATGAACAGTGGCTGCTGGAACACTACTTCGAACGTCCCGTGAGTGCACAGCTGCAGCGCGATTACCTGGCAATCAAGGCTGCGTCACTGCTCAAGGAAACGTTATGGAGCATGCTCTCCGAGCACTTGTCGGACATCGATTTCGATTATGCAGGCTACAGCCAGATGAACCTGCAGCGCTACCAGGCTGCGTGGCAAGACACCCACAACGCCTGATTCAGATCCCGACGCATTTCGATACGAGGCCTGTATGAATACCAGATCGACCATCATGGACACCAACAGCTTTCGAGCTGAAGACGCACACGGTCTGGATGCCGATGCGCGCGCGCTGACCCAGCGGCGCGCCGAACTGCTGGGCGATTCTTACCGGCTGTTCTATCGCAAGCCGGTGCATCTGGTGCGCGGTGCCGGCCAGTATCTGTGGGACGTGCACGGCGACAAATACCTCGACGTCTACAACAACGTGGCCAGCATCGGGCATTGTCACCCTGCCGTGATTGCCGCGGTGCACGAGCAGATGGGCCTGCTCAATACCCATACCCGCTATCTGCATGAGCGCATCCTCGACTACAGCGCAGACATCCTCACGACCATGCCCAAGGAGATCGGCAAGGCGATGTACATGTGTACCGGGTCGGAAGCCAACGACCTGGCAATTCGTGTCGCGCGCGCCTACAGCGGCGGTACCGGCATCATCGTCAGCCGCGAGGCCTATCACGGCACCAGCGATCTCACGTCAGGCGCATCGCCGGCGCTTGGCACTGGTCAGCCGCTGGCCACGACGACCCGGCTGGTCGCTGCACCGGACCGCTATCGGGTTGACGATGAGGATCTCGGCGCCTGGTTTGCGGCCCAGCTGCAACAGCAGATCGATGACATGGCAGCACATGGAATCAAGTTTGCAGGCTTCCTGGCGGATTCGATCTTCTCGTCCGATGGCGTACTGCCTGGACCGGCCGGTTACCTCAAGCAGGCGGTCGATCTGGTGCACCGGAACGGTGGCATCTTCATTGCCGACGAAGTGCAACCCGGGTTCGCTAGGACCGGCGAGGCGTTCTGGGGATTCGCTCGCCACGGCGTTGTGCCCGACGTCGTCACCACCGGCAAACCGATGGGCAACGGCATTCCCGTGTCGGGGCTGTTCGCGCGTGCAGAGGTGCTGGCCGCGTTCAGCGACGACATCCCCTACTTCAACACCTTCGGCGGCAATCCAGTGTCGATGGCTGCAGCACAGGCTGTGCTGCGCGTCATCCGTGAGGAGAAACTGCAGCAGCATAGCCGCGAGGTCGGCAGCCGGTTGCTGGCGGAATTGAGCGCACTGGCGAAGCGTCACGAAAGCGTGGGCGACGTCCGTGGCGCCGGACTGTTCATTGGCTTTGAACTGGTCAGCGATCGAACAAAGAAAACGCCCGACAAGGCACTTGCGCTCAATGTCATTGAAAAGCTGCGCGATCGGCGTGTGCTGACTTCGGTCGCAGGACCTTTTGGCAACGTGCTGAAACTCAGGCCGCCGCTCGCCTTTCAGGTGCAGGACATCGACTGGCTGGTCGGTGCGCTCGACGACGCCCTGACGGAGGTCGAGCACAGCCCGGCCTGATCAAGGCATGGCTGCACATTCGCCAGTCAGCGTGCTTTGCGTTTCCTGATCTCAGCCGCCACAGGATTGCGCGCCAGTTCGACGAACGCTTTCAGGTAATCGAGTTCGACGTCGGCTTCGCGGGCGCCAAGGAAGATCTGCTTGGCAATCCCCTTTCGTCCGAGACGCAGCGAGACGAGCGCCATCCTGCTCGCATACTCGTCTGCCAGCCAGCGTGGCAAAGCGGCCACGCCACGGCCGCTCGCCACCATCTGCAGCATGATGTCCGTGGTCTCGATGGTCTTGTGACCCCTGGGCATGATGCCGGCGGGTGCGAGAAACTGATTGTAGATGTCAAGCCGATCGACCGGTACCGGATAGGTGATCAGGGTTTCACGCTCGAGCTGTGGCGGCAGCACATGGTCCTGGCTGGCCAGCGCATGACCCGCGCTAACGACCAGCACCTGCTCGTAGTCGAAAACAGGCTCGAACTTCAAGCCAGGCTTGTAGAGCGGGTCAGGCGTCACGAGCAGGTCAATCTCGTAGCCAAAAAGAGCGCCAATGCCGCCAAACTGGAATTTTTGTTTGACGTCGACATCGACATCAGGCCAGCGTGCCAGATAGGGTGACACCACCTTGAGCAGCCACTGGTAACAGGGGTGACATTCCATGCCAATCCGCAACGCGCCCCGTTCGCCCTGCGCGTACTGCGCCATGCGCTGTTCAGCCAGCAGCAGTTGCGGCAGCACCCGGTTGGCGACTGCGAGCAGATAGTGGCCGGCCTGGGTCAGTCGCAGGCTTCTGCCTTCGCGCAGCCAGATGGCAGTGCCCATGTGCTGTTCCAGTTTCTTCGCGGTATGACTAAGCGCTGACTGGGTCAGGTGCAGCGCAGCTGCTGCCGCCGTCAGCGAACCAAGCCGGTCGACCTCTTGAACCATCGCGAGATGAATCCGTTCAAGCATATGCATTCATGAATATAAATCATGATTCCGTGAAATATGATCATTTTACATCATGGATGGCGCTGTCTAGCATGGGCCATCCTTCAATCACACAAGACACACTCCATGGTGACGACCCACAACCTCGGCTTTCCTCGCATCGGCGCCAGACGCGAACTGAAATTTGCGCTCGAGAAATACTGGAGCGGCAACAGCCCGCTCGCCGAACTCAAACAGGTGGGCGCCGAGTTGCGCCAGCGTCACTGGCAGCAACAGGCCACGCTGGACCTGATCCCGGTCGGCGATTTCTCGTTTTACGACCAGATGCTCGATATGAGCTTTATGCTCGGTAACCTGCCCGAGCGGGTCGCAGGCTTTGATGGCGATGCGCTCGACAATCAGTTTCGCGTGGCACGCGGCCGTTCTGCAGGAACAGCAAAGCATCATGCCGCTGGCTGCGACGCGGTGCCGGCGAGCGAGATGACCAAGTGGTTCGATACCAACTATCACTTCATCG
>CAZZVZ010000048.1:0-2832 GCA_964657655.1 Gammaproteobacteria bacterium
TGGCGCCACGCCGGTCGATTTTGCCTACCAGATCCATACCGATATCGGTAACACCTGCATCGCAGCCAAGATCAATGGCCAGCTGTCGCCGCTGCGCACCGAGCTGCAAAGCGGCGACGTGGTCGAAGTGGTGACCTCGGTCGAATCGCGCCCCAATCCCAGCTGGCTCAATTTCGTGCGCACCGGGCGGGCGCGTTCTGAGATCCGTCACTACCTCAAGACCGTCAAGTACGAGGAATCGGTGGACCTCGGTGCGCGCCTGCTGGATCAGGCATTAAAGCAGATCGATCATCGCTACGAAGAGCTCAAGGACGAGGACTGGCATCGGGTGCAGTACGAGACCGGTGCCAAGTCGCGTGAGGAAGTGCTGGCAGACCTGGGTCTGGGTCGTCGCATTCCGGCGGTGGTGGCGCGCCGTTTCATTCTAAGTGGCCTCGGCAACGACAGCGAGGCCATCCAGAGCGAACCGTCCAAGCACCCGGTTTTGGTGAGCGGCACCGAAGGCATCTCGGTGATGCTGGCGCCTTGTTGCAGGCCAATTCCTGGCGACTCGGTATTTGGCTATATCCGGCGCGGCTACGGCCTGGTGGTGCATACCACCGACTGTCCCACGGCCAATCGCCAGCGCACGCGCGATCCGGAACGCTGGGTCGATGCGCAGTGGGAAAAGGGTATCGACCACAGCAGGCTGTTCGACGTGAAACTCGATGTGTTCCTGCGCAACGAACGCGGCATTCTGGCCAAGACCGCCGTGGAAGTCTCAGAAGCCGGTGCCAATATCAGCCACGTCTCGATGGACGACGAAGCAGAAGAGATCACGCTGCTGCACTTCATGGTGCAGGTCTCGGACCGTGCCCATCTGGCGCGCCTTATCAGACGCTTGCGCCACATCCCCGAAGTCACGCGCATCGTGCGTGTCAAGTCGTAGGCAGACCAGCCCGGGCGCTAGACGCCCGGATAGTGAACGTCGAGAATTTCCAGTTCGTGGCGTCCGTCTGGCGTGACCAGAGTGACCACATCACCGATGCGAGCCTTGAGAAGCGCGCGTGCCATGGGCGCCACCCAGCTGATACGGCCTTCGAGCGGAACCGCCTCATCGACGCCTACGATCGTGACTTTGCTTTCGCGACCGTTCTCGTCGCGCAACGACACGGTGGCACCGAAGAAGACACGATCGACGTTCTCCTGCAACGCCGGATCGACCACTTCGGCCAGATCAAGACGTTTGGTCAGAAAGCGGATGCGCCTGTCGATTTCGCGCAGGCGCCGCTTGCCGTAGATGTAGTCGCCGTTTTCCGAGCGGTCGCCATTGGAGGCTGCCCAAGAGACGATCTTCACGACTTCGGGGCGTTCGACATCGATCAGCTTCAAGAGCTCGGCGCGCAGCGCCGCGTAGCCGCCTGGCGTCAGATAGTTCTTGACGCCAGCGGGCAGCAGCGCGACTTCCGTGTCGAGCTCCTCCTCGTCGTCAGATTCCTTGACGAACGCCTTGTTCATGTGAGACGGCGACCCGCCCGTGCGGCCGCGAACGATTCCAGCAGGATGCGCACACACAATGCCGATAGCGCCAAAAACCAAAGCCACGACCATTGCGCGATGGAAAGACCAAGCATGGTCCAGTCGACCTTGGCACAGTCGCCTGTAGCACGCAGTGCCTTGGCCACCACCGACAGCAGCGGAAAGCGCTGCAGCTGGAAGAACAGATCGGCCGTGCAACCGTTGAATTCAGGCGGATACCATTGCAAGTAGACATGGCGCGTGGCAAGGCCAAGCCCGGTCAGCGCGACCACCAGCGTAATGACGCCGTACACCTTCATACCGGCCGGACGTGGACCGTGCAGTGCTGCCAGCAGAAAAATCAGTCCAAGCACGAAGAATGCAATGCGCTGCATCATGCAGAGCGGACATGGCTCGAGATGAACCACGTACTGCAGATACAGTGCGATCAGGATCAAAAGCGTACAGATCAGAAATCCCGCAAGCGCGAGCTTGCGGGCGCCAAGGAGTCGCATCATTTCAGGTCGGGCTGCGGGGTAATGCGCAGATACGGTTTGACGACCTTGAAGCCCTTGGGAAATTTCTGCTTGAGCACCTCCGGATCCTGCAGGCTCGGCAGGATGATGACGTCGTCGCCGTACTTCCAGTTGGCCGGCGTGGCTACGCTGTGGCCGTCGGTCAGCTGCAGTGAGTCAATCACGCGCAGGATCTCGTCGAAGTTGCGTCCGGTACTGGCCGGGTAGGTGATCAGCGCGCGAATCTTCTTCTTCGGATCGATGAAAAATACCGAACGGACCGTCACAGTGTCGCTGGCATTGGGGTGAATCATGCCGTACAGGTTCGCGACCTTGCGATCCGGATCAGCCAGGATCGGAAAGGTCACGCTGGTGTGCTGCGTCTCGTTGATGTCGCCCAGCCACTTGGTGTGCGATTCGACGCCATCGACTGAGATCGCCAGCACCTTGACGTTGCGGCGCTCAAACTCCTGCTTGAGCTTTGAGGTGGTGCCAAGCTCGGTGGTGCATACCGGCGTGAAGTCTTTCGGGTGGGAAAACAGCAGCCCCCAGGAATCTCCCAGCCAGTCGTGAAAATGGATTTCGCCGACCGTGGACTGCTGTGTGAAATCGGGCGCAATGTCGCCCAGACGCAGATCGCTCATGCTTGATTCTCCTGTTCTTCGTTATGTCAAACCTAGCCCTGGATCCAGGGCAAACCATGGTGACGCCAGCCTCCTTGCGAACCACGATGCTTGTTGGCATCCAGCTCGCCTTCGAAGCCCTCCAGAATATTGAACGCATTGGCGTATCCGACCTCGGCTGCAGCGCGCGCTGCAGC
>CAZZVZ010000048.1:2842-13340 GCA_964657655.1 Gammaproteobacteria bacterium
AGCGTGTGAACGCACACCGCTTCGACACAAAAACAGCACGTTGGTGCCTTTCAGGTCGAGGGTCGCCAGTTCCTCGAGGAACGCCGCATTGGGGCCGGGCGCTCCCAGCGCCTTCCACTCGACCAGCGGGGTATCCTCGATGCGCCCGACGTATTCCGCTTCGAAACGGGTGCGCACGTCGACGATGCGAGCTGCACCCTCAGCCGCCAGCAGATAAGCCTCCTGTGGCGTGACCTCGCCTGCATAGGGCAGATTCTTGGCCCGGCCACGCTGGCGCGCGCGCTCGATGATCTGTTCGGTGTCCGCAGTGGTCATTTGCTCAATACCTCGCTATTGGCAGCACTGGTGACAGCGCCGCTGACCGCCCCGCCAGCGGCATTGTCGGCAGCCGGTATCCCGCCGCCGGCAGAGCCCTGCGCTCCTCCTGGCAGGACATCGTAGTGCGTCGCAGCCTGGTCACCAGACAGGTCAAAGATGCGTGCGCGGCGCGGCGCCAGCCAGACGCGCTGGCCACGCACCACGCCGAGCTCGGCGAATCGTTCGCGCGACATCTCGGCTTCAAGAGGCACCTGATCGGCCACGCTCGACAGCTCCACGCGCACGGTGGGCCCGAGTCGTACCACGTGTTCGACCTCGGCTTCGAATGCATCGGCGGCCGGCCCATCGATGACTTCAATATCGTGGGGCCGCACATAGGCCACGCCACTTTCAATATCACTGCTGGGCGCGTTATGCACGGCCAGTCTGGCCTGGCCGACGTTCGCATAACCTGCATCGATACGACTCTCGAAGCGATTGGCATGGCCGAGAAAGCCGTACACGAACGGCGTCTTGGGATGATCATAAACTTCGTCAGGCGTGCCGATCTGCTCGATGCGCCCGTGATTGAAGACCACCACGCGATCTGCCACCTCGAGCGCTTCCTCCTGGTCATGGGTGACAAACACGCTGGTCAGGTGGATTTCGTCGTGCAGGCGGCGCAGCCAGCGGCGCAAATCCTTGCGCACTTTCGCATCCAGTGCGCCAAACGGCTCGTCAAGCAGCAACACGCTGGGCTCGACCGCCAGGGCACGCGCCAGTGCGATGCGCTGGCGCTGGCCACCCGAGAGCTGATGCGGATAGCGGTCCGCCAGAAAATCGAGCTGCACCAGCTGCAGCAGTTCGTGTACGCGTTTTTCGATCTCCTTCTTGGCCGGACGCTCGCGCCGCGGTTTCACACGCAGGCCGAAGGCGACGTTCTCAAACACCGTCATGTGCCTGAACAAGGCGTAGTGCTGGAACACGAATCCGACCGCGCGCTCGCGAAAATCGCGCTGGCTGGCATCCTCCTGGTCGATCAGCACCCGACCGCTGTCAGGCTGTTCGAGTCCTGCGATGATGCGCAGCAAGGTGGTCTTGCCGGATCCGGACGGACCCAGCAGCGCCACCAGTTCGCCCGGCTCGATGGTGAGGTTGATATCGCTGAGCGCCGTGAAGGTACCAAAGCGTTTGCCAACCCCTTCAATGATGATGCTCACAGTCGCTCTTTCATATAGCGTCGTTCAATCACGGTCTTGATCAACAGCGTTACCAGCGCCAGCAACGCCAGCAACGATGCGCAGGCAAACGCCGCCACCGAGTTGTATTCGTTGTAGAGAATCTCGATATGCAGCGGCAAGGTGGTGGTCACGCCGCGAATATGGCCAGATACCACCGATACCGCCCCGAACTCACCCATCGCTCTGGCGTTGCACAAGATCACACCATACACCAGCCCCCAGCGTACGTTGGGAATCGTGACGCGCCAGAACACCTGAAATCCACGCGCACCGAGAACCACAGCGGCCTCTTCCTCTTCGCGGCCCTGGGCCTGCATCAGCGGGATCAGTTCGCGCGCCACGAACGGAAACGTCACGAACATGGTCACCATCACGATGGCGGGAACAGCGAAAATGATTCTGATGTCGTGCGCTTCGAGCCACGGGCCAAACCAGCCGTTGGCGCCGAACAGCAGCACGTAGGCAAGACCGGAGATCACGGGTGACACGGAAAACGGCAGATCGATCAGCGTGATCAGCACCGACTTGCCATGGAAGTCGAACTTGGCGATGGCCCAGGCGGCGGCAACGCCGAAAACCAGATTGGCCGGCACCGCGATGGCAGCGGCCAAAAAGGTGAGACGCAAGGCGGACAGCGCATCGGGCTCCGCAAGCGCTGCGAGATAGGGCTCGACGCCGCGCCTGAATGCTTCCAGGAACACGGCCGCCAGCGGCACCACCAGCACCACCACCAGCCACACGAGCGCCACCGCAATCAGAAGACGTGGTCCGACGCTACTGGCGCGACGCGCCCTGCCCGTCTTGTGGTACGGCATCAGCGCCACATCCGCACCCGGCAAGGCACTCATTACTCGACCGCCTTTTCCTGCGCGTTGCGACGGCGCATGACACCTTGCAGCAGGTTGATGACCAGCAGCAACACAAATGCGACCACCAGCATCACCACAGCCACGGCGGTAGCGCCAGCGTAGTCGTATTGTTCGAGCTTGGTGATAATCACGAGCGGCGTGATCTCGGAGACCATCGGGATGTTGCCGGCAATGAAGACCACCGAGCCGTACTCTCCGATGGCGCGCGCAAAGGCCAGCGTGAAACCGGTCATGAGTGCTGGCAGTACCGTGGGCAAGATGACGCGCATGAAGACCTGCACACGGCCGGCGCCGAGCAGCCGCGCCGCTTCCTCGAGTTCGAGGTCTGCCTCGGCCAGCACCGGCTGCACGGTACGCACCACAAATGGCAGTCCGATGAAGACCAGCGCCACCACTACGCCGGCAGGCGCGAAGGCGATCTTGATTCCGGCATGCAGCAGCGGGGCACCGAATACGCCATTGGGTGCGTACACCGCAGTCAGGGCGATACCGGCCACAGCAGTGGGTAACGCGAATGGCAGATCGATCAGGGCATCGATCACGCGCTGACCGACAAAATGGTAACGCGTCAGCACCCACGCGATGAGGAGTCCGAAACAGGTGTTCAAAAGCGCGGCAATCAGCGCCGCGCCAAAGGTCAGGCGCAAGGACGCCAGCACGCGCGGCGCCGTCACGGCCGTCATGAACTGCGCCAGCGTCAGTTCAAAGCTCTTGCCAAACACCGCCGCGAGCGGCACCAGCACCAGCAAGCTCAGGTACACCAGCACCAGCCCCATGGTGAGCGGAAACCCGGGCAGCACACTGCGCCTGAGAGCGATGCTCATTTGCGCACCACGCTGGCGAGCGCCCGGTCGAAGCTGCCGCCGTCGGCGAAATGGACCTTCTGGGCGTTGTCCCAGCCACCGAACATGTCTTCCACGCCAAACAGCTGGAGCGCCTTGAAGTCGGCGGCATGGCGTTTCATGACCGCCTCCGAGCGCACGCGCAGAAAGTGCTGGGCTGCGACTTCTTGGGCCGCGTCGGAGTACAGGTATTGCAGATAAGCGTTTGCCATTGCGCGCTGGCCGTCGTGCTCGACGGTGCGCTCGACGACCGCAACTGGATTGTCGGCGCGGATGCTGACTGAAGGAATCACGGCATCGACCTGGCCGGCACCGAACTCACGCTCGATCTGCACCACTTCGCTCTCAAAGGTGATCAGCACATCGCCGATGTTGTGCTGCACGAAGGTACTGGTCGCCGCCCGGCCGCCAGCATCGAGCAGCGGAACATTGGCGAGCAGTCGGGCGACGAAACGCTCCGCATCCTGGTCGCTTGCACCATGCTTCTTGGCATACCCCCATGCAGCAAGGTAGCTGTAGCGGCCGTTGCCGCCTGTCTTGGGATTGACCATCACCACGGTAATTCCGGGCCGGGTCAGATCATCCCAGTCGACGATGTGCTTGGGGTTGCCGCGCCGTACCACGAACAGCATGGTCGAATAGGTCGGCGCCGCGCCGTCAGGAAAGCGCGTCGCCCAGTCCTTGGCGATCACCCCGCGACTGGCCATGGCCTGCATGTCGCTGCCCTGGTTCATGGTGACCACGTCGGCCGCCAGCCCATCGATCACTGCACGCGCCTGCTGGCTTGAACCACCATGCGATTGGTTGATGGTCACGTCTTCGTGGTTGCTGTCCTTCCAGTGGCGGATGAACAGTGCGTTGTAGTCACGATAGAACTCGCGCGACACGTCATAGGATGCATTCAAAAGCGTGGCCGATTGCGCCTGGCTTACGGCACCCGCGAAGAGCAGCAAGGCGAGCGCCAGCAGCGCACCCGAGCGACTGAGGAGGACGCGATGCGGCTTCACTGGCCGGGCTTGTAGATCTGATCAAACACGCCGCCGTCCGCGAAGTGGACCTGCTGTGCGTGCTGCCAGCCACCGAACACCCCGTCGACGGTGAACAGGGTCAGCGTCGGGAACTGGCTCTTGTAGCGCGCCAGTATCGCCGCATTGGTGGGGCGGTAGAAGTGCTTGGCAGCGAGCTCTTGCGCAGCATCGCTGTACAGATAGCTGAGGTAGGCCTCGGCCACTGCACGCGTGCCGCGCCGGTCAACCACCTTGTCCACCACGGCCACAGGTGGTTCGGCCAGGATGCTGTCTGGGGGTAGCACGATATCGAATTGATCGGCACCGAATTCAGCGCGCGCCAGCTCGGCCTCGTTCTCCCAAGCGAGCAAGACGTCGCCCACGCCATGCTGCGCAAAACTGACAGTCGCCCCGCGCGCCCCCGAGTCGAGCACCGGTACATGATGATAGAGCTCGGCAATGTAGGCGCGCGCCTTTGCGTCGTCGTGCGACTTCTGAAGCATGTGGCCGTAGGCAGCCAGGTAGGCCCAGCGCGCGCCGCCGGAAGTCTTGGGACTGGCCACCACCACCCCGACGCCGGGCTTGATCAGATCTTCCCAGCTGTGAATATCCTTGGGATTGCCGTGCTTGACCAGGAACACGATGGTCGAGGTATATGGCGTTGAATGATTGGGCAGCCGGTCACGCCAGTTGCCCGCGATCAGACCATGCTCGGCAATGGCGTCGATGTCGTAGGAGAGCGCCAGGGTCACCACGTCGGCATCAAGGCCGTCGATGACCGAACGGGCCTGCTTGCCCGAGCCACCATGCGAGCTGTTGACGGTCACGGTGTCGCCTGTCTTGCCGTGCCAGTAGCTGCCGAACAGCTTGGCATAGTCCTGGTAGAACTCGCGCGTCGGATCATACGAAACGTTGAGCAGCCGGGCATCGGCGGCGTGCACCAGTGCGTTGCAGCTGATAAGGGACAACAAGGCAAATGCCTTCAGAAAGCTCTTGATCATGATTTTTTATGGTCCAGCGAATGATTCGGGCCGCGGGCGCGGCGTTCAGGCGAGTCCCTGTCGAGCCTCGCCTGGTTCAGACCAGCATTGCAGGGCGGCGAAAACATCACCCATGCAAAGCAGGCTTGCAGCCCCGACCGGACATCGCTCCTGGCCTTCGGCCAGGCGGGCAAGCGTGGTCGACTGGATCTCCCGATCGGCGCGGCTCACATTGGAGACCAGCGCCACTGGCCAGTCCCCGCTGCGACCGGCAGCAATCAGCGCCTGCGCCACACGGGCCGCTTCGTGGCCCGCCATGTACAGCACGGCGGTATCTGCAGCCAGCACACTATCGATCCAGTTGGACGGGTCTTCATCGGCGCCCACGCGCGGCGTGACGAACACCACCGAGCGGCTCAGCGAGCGGCGCGTCAGCGAGAGCTGCATCTCGGCGGCCGCAGCAAACGCTGCAGACACACCAGGGACCACCTCGACCTCGATTCCGGCGGCAAGCAGGGCATCGATCTCTTCCTGAGCGCGGCCAAACAGCATCGGGTCGCCGCCCTTGAGGCGCACCACCGACGCGTTGCGCCTTGCAGCGTCGATCAGCCGCTTGTTGATGAACTGCTGGGCAGTGCTGTGCGCAGCGCAGCGCTTGCCGACCGCAAATGACGGTGCCTTGATCATGCTGAGCACATCCGGCCCGACCAGCGCGTCGTAGAACACGATATCTGCTTCCTCGATCAGGCGCGCGGCGCGCAGCGTCAACAGGTCTTTTGCACCTGGACCGGCACCGACCAGGTAGACCTTACCCATTGGTCGAATCGAGCGCGGAGGCGCCGATCATGCCGGCCGCGACGGTCCGGTTGCTGGCTTCATCGATCAGGATGAAGGCCCCGGTCGAGCGATTGACGCTGTAGTCGTCAGCCGACAGTGCTTCGCGCGTCTTGAACTGGATGCGGCCGATATCGTTCATGTGCAACGCGTCGGCTGCGCTGGAGCGCAACGAGGCGATATCAAGACGGTAGTCGATGGCGGTGATGGCAGCACGGGTACTGCGCGTGGTGTGCTTGATCAGGTAGGGTCGGCGCAGATCGAGCGCTTCCTCGTCCATCCAGCACACCATTGCCGAAAAAGTCTTGTTGAGCTGGGTCGGCTGCTGCTCGAGGGTGATAAGATCGCCGCGCGAGATGTCGAGGTCCTCGTCAATGACCAGCGTGATCGAAGAAGGCGCCTGGGCACTCTCGACTGTTTGCGCACCGAGATAGATCGAGGCCACGCTGGCGCTCCTGCCGCTTGGTTCGACGCGAATGCGCTGGCCGACCTTGATCTGGCCCGACTCGATTCGGCCCATATAGCCACGTACATAGCCACCCTCCTTGCCAGGACGGCTGACCAGCTGCACCGGGAAACGCAGCTCGGCATCGACTGGCATCGCCACAGGCGACGTTTCCAGCAGTTCAAGCAGGGTCGGACCCTGATACCAGGGCATGTTCGAGCCGCGCTCGACCACCATGTCGCCGAGCAGGGCGGAGACCGGGATGCAGCGCACGTCTGTCAGACCCATGGAGGCGGTCAGTGCCGCGAACTCGTCGCGCAGCAGGTTAAAGCGCTGCTCCGAGAAATCCACCAGATCCATCTTGTTGATGGCGACCACAACGTGTTCGATGCCAAGCAGCGCCGCGATCGCCGCGTGGCGCTTGGACTGCGGCAGTACGCCCTTGCTGGCATCGAGCAGCACGATGGTGAGCGAGGCAGTCGATGCGCCGGTCACCATGTTGCGCGTATATTGCTCGTGGCCCGGCGTGTCGGCCAGAATGAACTTGCGCACTGGCGTGGAAAAGTAGCGGTACGCCACGTCGATGGTGATGCCCTGCTCGCGCTCGGCCATCAGGCCATCAGTCACGAGCGCCAGGTCATGGGCGTGATCAATCTCGCGGTTGCCGCCCACCCCGCCGCGCCGCGCCGTGGTGGCCGCCAGGACCTCAAGCTGATCGTCAAAGATCGACTTGGCATCAAACAGCAGACGCCCCAGCAGCGTACTCTTGCCGTCATCGACGCTTCCTGCGGTCGACACACGAAGAAGACCTGGCAGCATCAGAAGTACCCTTCCTTCTTGCGCATTTCCATGGCCGCCTCAGCCGTCTGGTCGTCCAGACGTGTGGCACCACGCTCAGTGATGCGACTCGCTGCGGTCTCGAGGATGATGTCTTCAACGGTTGCAGCGAGCGAGGCGACGGGCGCCGTGCAGGTCATGTCGCCCACCGTGCGAAAGCGAACCTGTTCGATGCGGATCTGTTCGTCGGCGCGTGGCTGCATCAGCTCCGACACGGGCACCAGCGCCGAGCCGCGCTGGAACACCTCGCGTCGGTGCGAGTAATAGATCTCCGGCACCGCCAGTTTCTCGCGGGCGATGTACTGCCAGACATCGAGCTCGGTCCAATTCGAAATCGGAAACACCCTGAAGTGTTCACCCTGATGCAGGCGGGTATTGAACAGACTCCAGATCTCGGGCCGCTGATTCTTCGGATCCCAGTGCCCGAACTCGTCGCGCAAGGACAGCATACGTTCCTTGGCACGCGCCTTTTCTTCATCACGGCGCGCGCCGCCAAAGCAGGCGTCGAAGCCGAATTCAGCAATCGCATCGAGCAGCGCAATGCTCTGGTAGCGATTGCGGCTCTCACCGGCGTGACGCAGGCGGATGCGGCCGTTTGCCATCAGCGGCTCGAGCGAACGCACGATCAGACGCTCGCCCAGCTCGGCGGCTCTGCGGTCCCGAAACTCGATCACTTCGGGGAAATTGTGGCCGGTATCGATGTGCAGCAGCGGGAACGGGAAATGATTCGGGCGAAACGCTTTTTCTGCGAGACGCAGCATGACGATCGAATCCTTGCCCCCGGAAAACAGCAGCGCCGGGTTGCGGCACTCGGCCACCACCTCACGCATCAAATGGATCGCCTCGGACTCGAGCCAGTCGAGCTGGTCGTCGTTCACCTCAGGACGCCCTGAAACGCGGGAATGGCGCTCGAGCGCCTCGAACGCTAAGGCCATGTGCGTCATGCTGCCACCGCCTTGGCGACGTGCAGTCCGCATTCTTTTTGCTGATCCGACTCCCACCACCAGCGCCCGGCGCGCACATCCTCGCCCGGGGCCACAGCGCGGGTGCAAGGGGCACAGCCGATGCTCGGATAGCCGCGCGCATGCAACGCGTGGGTCGCGACGTGATTCTCCCGCAGGTAGCGCCAAACTTCATCTTCGCTCCAATCGATCAACGGGTTGAATTTTGCCAGACCGTGATCGACATCGGTTTCCTTGAGGCTAACCTGAGCGCGCGCACTGGACTGGGCCCGGCGCAGCCCGGTGATCCAGGCGTCGCGGCCTGCCAGCAGACGCCCGAGCGGCTCGACCTTGCGGATTTCGCAGCAGGCCAGCCGTTCGGTACGGCTGTCGTAGAAGGCATTGATGCCATACACCCTGACGTACTGCTCGACTGCCGGCGCTGCCGGAAAGAAGGGCTCGATCTTGAAGCGGTAATGGCTTGTGGCCTGACTCCAGAGATCGTAGGTCTCGCCAGGCAGGCGGCCGGTATCGAGGGTGGCCGCCGCAATGCCGCGGAAGTGGCGCGCGATCAGATCCAGCAGCAGCATGTCTTCCGCGCCGAAACTGACCGTCAGCACCGCGCGCGGATAGTTTGCCTCGATGTCTGCCAGCACCTCCTTGAGCGCCGCGAGCTTGTCCGCATAGGTGAGTGCGTCGCTCATTGCGCATCTCCGAGTGAAGCGAGCGACTGGTCACGCCTTCTAAAGAGCGGCGTGCTGGTGGCACTTTCTTGATAACTGTCGCGGAAATCCTTGAAACCCTTGACGAATTCAGCGGTACTGCGATCCGCACGCGGCTCGAACGCATCAAAGCCACAGCGCAACAGGAAGAACAGCTGGTCGCGCAGCACGTCACCGGTGGCGCGCAACTGGCCCGTAAAGCCAAGGCGCTTTCGTAACAGCACCCCACTGCTGTATCCGCGCCCGTCGTTGAAGTCAGCAAAGTGGATGGCGATAGCCTGCACCCCGGCAAGCCTGCCATCGAGCGCGTAAGGGTCATCGCCGCTCAGCAGCATCGGTAGCGCATCGCGCCCGGCGAGCGCCGCCTCACGTCCTGGCGCAAGCCACAGCAGCAGCGGCACCAGCAATTCCTTGCCTTGATCGATGCAATCGAGCTGGGCGAAATTCTCCAGCAGCAGCGAACGCCGCGGTGTAATCACCGGCGTCACGCCGAAGCCGCCGAGCACCAGATCAGACATGTTCGGCCTCTGCGTAGACACCTGCCTTGAACGGATCGATGCCGATGCGCTGCACGGTATCGATGAAACGCTCGTCGTCGTGGCGCTCACGCACGTAGACTTCCAGCAGACGCTCGATCACGCCAGGCATCTCGTGGCGCGCGAAAGACGGGCCGATCACCTTGCCAATCGAGGCGCGATTGCCCTGCGCGCCGCCAATGGTGACCTGGTACCACTCTTCCCCGTTCTTATCGACGCCGAGCACACCGATATGGCCAATGTGATGATGACCACAGGCATTAATGCAACCGGAAATGTTCAGATCCAGTTCACCAATATCGTGCAGGAAATCGAGCGCCTCGACGCGACTCTCGATTCGTTCCTGGATTGCCTGCGCCACCGGAATTGATTTGGCATTGGCGAGCGCGCAGAAATCACCTCCAGGGCAGCACACAATATCCGTCAGCAGCCCAATATTGGGCGTAGCAAGGCCGAGCGGGCGCAGCGCTTCGAACAGCGTTTCGAGTTGCAGCTGGGGAACGTCTGCCAGCACCAGATTCTGCTCGTGGGTGACGCGAATCTCTGAAAAGCTGAAGCGATCGGCCAGGTCCGAAATTGCATCGAGCTGGTCGGCGCTCGCGTCTCCGGGCGGCACGCCAGTCTTCTTGAGCGACAGCGTGACCGCAGCGTAACCGCTGACACGATGCGGCGCGACGTTGCGCTTGAGCCAATTGGCAAAGGGTTTCGATCTTGCAGCGCTTGCCATCAGTGCTGCGCTCTGGTCGGGCAGATCCTGGTAGTCAGGTGCCACGAAAAACGCGGCCATGCGCTCAAATTCATGGTCAGGCACCAGCGCTTCATCGCTGCGGCCGGCCAGCCATTCGGCTTCCACTTGTTCGGCGAACACAGACGGCGTGAGATCACGTACGAGAATTTTGATGCGCGCCTTGTACTTGTTGTCGCGCCGTCCTTCGAGATTGTAGACC
>CAZZVZ010000049.1:0-13028 GCA_964657655.1 Gammaproteobacteria bacterium
AGTGATGACCTTCGAGCCGCATCCGCGCGAGTATTTCGCGGGTCTGAAGCACGACTGGCACAGCGCGCCGACGCGCATTGCCGGCCTGCGCGACAAGCTCGACGCGCTCAGCATGAACGGCGTCGACCGGGTCATCGTGGAGCGCTTCAATGCCTCACTGGCCGGACTGTCGCCAAGCGATTTCGTCGAACACGTGCTGATCGGAGGCTGCCATGCACGCTGGATCATGGTGGGCGAGGATTTCCGTTTCGGCGCCAAGCGTGCCGGCGATGTCGACACGCTGCGCCGCCTGGCGGCTGATCACGGCGTCGAAGTCGAAGCCATGCCGACCATCTTTTTCGATGGTGAACGCGTTTCCAGTTCGCTCGTCCGCGCGGCGCTGGCGAGTGGCGACCTGCAGACCGCAGCACGCCTGCTCGGTCGGCCGTACCGCATCTCGGGACACGTGGTGCCAGGACAGCGCCTTGGCCGCACGCTCGGTTTTCCCACGGCGAACCTGCGCATCGCGCATCAGCGACCAGCCCTGTCAGGAATCTTTGTGGTGCGCGTGCATGGCGTTGCCAGCGAACCGATCGGCGGCGTCGCCAGCCTCGGAACCCGGCCGACGGTGGACGACTCCGGCCGTGTCCTGCTCGAAACCCATCTGTTCGATTTCGCCCAGAACCTGTATGGCAAGCTGGTCAGCGTCGAATTCATCAAGAAACTAAGAGACGAAGCGCAGTACCCGGACTTGCCGTCGCTGACCGCTGCCATCGCAGACGATGCAAGACAGGCTCGCAAGGAGCTGCACCTGCCGCCGGTGGGCGAAAGTTTCGCCATATCTGCCACCGATCGAATTAGTTAAGGAAGTGCGCTTCCTCGCGGTGTCATGCCGCGGCTTCCCATTTATCGCGGCGCGCAAGGCGCTGCACAGCAACGGAACATGAACATGCCTGATGCACCAGACAACGCGCCCCTGCCACAGGGCGCCGAACCCGACTACAAAAGCACTCTCAACCTGCTCGACACGCCGTTCCCGATGCGTGGTGATCTGGCCAAGCGCGAGCCTGGCTGGGTCAAGCAGTGGCAGGAAAGCAAGGTCTATGAACGCATTCGGGCAGCACGTGCCGGTCAGCCGAAATTCCTGCTGCACGACGGGCCGCCGTATGCCAATGCCGACATTCATATCGGCCATGCCTTCAACAAGATCCTGAAGGACATCATCATCAAGTGTCGCGGCCTGACCGGCCTTGATGCGCCGTATGTTCCGGGCTGGGACTGTCACGGCATGACGATCGAGATCGTGATCGAAAAGCAGCATGGCCGCGGCCTGCCCGCAAAGGATGTGCAGGCCAAGTCACGCGCTTATGCAGAAGTCCAGATCGAGCTGCAAAAGGCCGGCTTCATGCGTCTTGGGATCCTCGGCGAATGGAGCAACCCGTACAAGACCATGAACTTCAGTAATGAAGCAGAAGAAGTGCGCACGCTGGCACGCATCATGGAAAAAGGTTTCGTCTACCGCGGCCTAAAGCCTGTCAACTGGTGCTTCGATTGCGGCTCGGCGCTGGCCGAGGCAGAAGTCGAATACCGTGACAAGACCGATACCTCGATCGATGTCGGCTTCGCGTTCAAGGACAATCAACGCGCCCGGCTGGCGGCCGCCTTCGCACTCCCCAATCTGCCCGACAAGCCCGGCTACGCCGTGATCTGGACCACCACGCCCTGGACCATCCCTTCCAACCAGGCTCTCAACGTCAGTCCCACCATCCGCTACGCGCTGATCGATACCGAGCGCGGCCTGCTGATTCTCGCTGACGAGCTGGCCGAGTCCTGCCTCAAGTCGTATGGGCTGACCGGCAAGGTGCTGGCCACGTGCCTGGGCGATGCGCTCGAGCACATCGAATTTGCCCACCCCTTCTATCAGCGCGGCTCAAAGGTGCTGCTTGGCGACTACGTCACGCTCGAGCAGGGTACTGGCATCGTGCACTCGGCACCTGCCTACGGGCTCGAGGACTTCGTGTCATGCAAGCGCGATGGCATGAAAGATGACGAGATCATCAATCCCGTGACCGGCAACGGCACCTATGCCTCGAGTGAACCCCTGTTCGCCGGCCTTCACATCTGGCAGGCCCAGCCGCGCATCGTCGAGGTCTTGAAAGCGCACAACGCGCTTTTCCGCGCGACCGAATTCACGCACAGCTACATGCACTGCTGGCGCCACAAGACACCGATCATCTACCGCGCCACCTCGCAATGGTTCGCCGGCATGGATCTGGCCGGTGCCGGCAGCGTGAAAACCCTGCGCGAGACCGCCCTCGAGGCGATCGCGGCGACGCGCTTCTTCCCCGCCTGGGGGCAGGCGCGGCTGGACGGCATGATCGCCAACCGCCCGGACTGGACCTTGTCGCGGCAACGCCAGTGGGGAGTACCGATGGCGTTCTTCGTGCACCGGGAAACGGGCGAATTGCACCCGCGCACACCCGAGCTGCTGCGTCTGGTCGCCGAGCGCATCGAGCAGGGCGGTATTGAAGCCTGGCAGACCCTCGAGCCGGCCGAATTGCTGGGTGCTGAAGCGGCCGAATACCAGAAGAACTCGGACACGCTTGATGTCTGGTTCGACTCGGGCTCGACCTTTCAGACTGTGCTGCAGGGCTCACACAAGGATTCGTCGAAATTTCCTGCCGACCTCTATCTCGAGGGATCAGATCAGCATCGCGGCTGGTTCCACTCGTCATTGCTGATCTCGTGCATGCTCAATGGCCGCGCACCCTACGACATGCTGTTGACGCACGGCTTCGTTCTCGATGGCGAGAATCGCAAGATGTCGAAGTCGCTTGGCAACGTCATCAGTCCGCAGAAGATCTGCGACACGCTGGGTGCCGATATCTTGCGCCTGTGGGTTGCGAGCACCGACTATTCAGGCGACGTGGCGCTGTCAGATACCATCTTGAAACGCGTCGTGGAAAGCTATCGCAGAGTACGCAACACCTTGCGCTTCCTGCTTTCCAATACAGTCGACTTCGATCCCGCCAGCATGCAGATGCCAGTCGAACACTGGCTCGAAATCGACCGGTACGCATTGGCACGCATGGCGGCATTGCAAGAAGACGTGCTGCAGCACTATCAGGAGTTCGAGTTTCACCTGGCCGTCAGCAAACTGCTTGGCTACTGCTCGGAGGATCTGGGCGGCTTCTACCTGGACGTCCTGAAGGACCGGCTCTATACCAGCGCGCCGCATTCCGAACAGCGCCGCGCTGCCCAGAACGCACTTTGGCACATCACCCACGCACTGCTGCGGCTATTCGCGCCGATCCTGTCGTTTACCGCGGAAGAAGCGTGGGGCATTTTTGCCAAGCCCCAGGAAAATCGCTTCCAGACGCTGTTTGCCGAAACCTATCACCGTTTCCCGGCGATCGACAACAGCGCTGCACTGATCGCCAAGTGGGAGCGCGTGCGGGCGTTACGCAGTGATGTCGCGAAGAGACTCGAAGAGGTGCGCAGCGAGGGCCGCATCGGTGCATCGTTGCAGGCTGAAGTCGAGCTTCAGGTAGCGGGTGACGACCTGGCCTTGCTGAAAAGCCTGGGCGAGGAGTTGCGCTTCGTGCTGATCACTTCGGCGGCCGAGGTAAAGGAAGGCGGCAGCCAGGCGCTCGAGGTTCAGGTCAGGCCATCGGCCTACAAGAAATGTGCGCGCTGCTGGCACTACCGTGCCGATGTCGGACAGGACGCTACACACCCCTCGATCTGTGCACGTTGTAACCTAAACCTGTATGGTGCGGGCGAACATCGCCGCGTTGCCTGAGTAAACGGACGACGCACCACCCGCTTTTGGAGTTCCATGGCTTTTAAATCGAAGTTCGGCAATCGTCGAGACGCAACACTGACGCGCCGGCTGACCCCCTGGCTGGGTATTTCGCTGATCGTGATTCTGGCAGACCAGTTGATCAAGATCGCTGTGCGTCACAGCTTGATGCCCAACCAGCGTGTCAACGTACTGCCGTTTTTTGACCTGACCCTGCTGTTCAACAGCGGCGCCGCCTTCAGCTTCTTGAATTCGCAGGGCGGCTGGCAGCGCTGGCTGTTCACCGTGATTGGCATCGTCGCTGCGCTCTACATCGTTTACCTGCTTGCCAAGCACGGTGGCCAGCGTCTGTTCGCGTTCGCGCTGGCGCTCATCATGGGCGGCGCACTCGGCAATGTGATCGACCGGCTGGTGTACGGCCGGGTGGTCGACTTCCTGCTGTTCTACTGGCCGAACGTCTACTATTTCCCGGCGTTCAACATAGCCGACAGCGCGATTACCGTCGGTGCCGTGCTGCTGGCCTTCGACGAACTGCGTCGCGTGCAAAGGGGATAACGTGGCAGACGTGCTGTCAGGCAAACATCTAATTCTCGGCGTCAGCGGCGGCATCGCTGCCTACAAGAGCTGCGAGCTGGTGCGGCGCCTGCAGGACCACGGCGTGTCAGTGCAGGTGGTGATGACCGAAGCAGCCACCCACTTCGTCACGCCGGTGACGTTTCAGGCGCTGTCTCAGCGTCCGGTCTTCACCGATCAGTGGGACGCGCGCATCGGCAACAATATGGCGCACATCGAACTGTCGCGCGTCGCCGACGCCATCCTGATTGCGCCCGCCAGTGCCGACATGATGGCCAAGCTGGCCCACGGTGCTGCGGACGATCTGCTCTCGATCATGTGCCTGGCGCGCGAGTGTCCATTGCTCGTCGCACCCGCCATGAATCGACAGATGTGGGCCAATCCGGCCACCCAGCGCAATGCCGCAACGCTGCGGGCGGACGGCATCCGCGTGCTCGGACCCAATGCCGGATCGCAGGCCTGCGGTGAAATCGGCGACGGGCGCATGCTCGAAGTCAGCGAATTGATCGAGGCGCTCAGCAGCTTCTTCACCAAGAAGAGCATGGCCGGCAAGCGCGTGGTGATGACCGCAGGTCCGACCTTCGAGGCAATCGATCCGGTGCGAGGATTGACCAACCGCTCGTCGGGAAAGATGGGCTACGCATTGGCAGGCGCACTGTCACGCGCAGGTGCGTCGGTGCTGCTGGTGTCGGGCCCGACGGCACTGGCGTGCCCGCCAGATGTGACGCGCGTCTGGGTGGAGAGCGCGCGCCAGATGCGCGACGCGGTGTTGCCAGAGGCGACGCGCGCCGACTGCTTCATCGCAGTCGCAGCCGTGGCGGATTGGGGCATTGCGCACAATTCCGAGCACAAGATCAAGAAGCAAAGCGGCGCTCAGCCACCAGCCATCGCGCTGATCGAGAACCCGGACATTCTGGCCGAAGTCGCGCGCCTGCCAAAGCCGCCCTACTGCGTCGGCTTCGCCGCCGAGAGCGAAAACCTCGAGCAGTTCGCAGCTGACAAGCGCGTGCGCAAAGGCATTCCCCTGCTGGTCGCAAACCTGGTGCAAGACGCGCTGCAACGCGACGACGCGGAACTGCTGCTGATCGATGCGACCGGAAGCAAGCACCTGGCGCGTGCCAGCAAGGAACAACAGGCCGTGTTGCTGGTGGCCGAGATTGCAGCGCGCCTCACAAACGGCCAGGCGTCGTCCTGATTTTCATTTGTCCGATTCACTTCCCCGTCTCGCTTGATGCATATCGATCTCAAGATTCTTGATGCAAGACTCGCCGCGCAGCACCCCGCCTACGCCACCCCTGGCAGCGCCGGGCTCGATCTGCGCGCGGCAATCGACGAGCCGCTGATGCTGCAGCCCGGTGCCACGCAACTGATCGCCACCGGCCTTGCCATTCACATTGAAGATAGCGGTTACGCAGCGCTGATCCTGCCGCGCAGCGGCCTGGGCCACAAGCACGGCATCGTGCTTGGCAATCTGGTGGGTTTGATTGATTCGGACTACCAGGGCCAGCTCATGGTGAGCGCCTGGAATCGCAGCAGCACCGCATTCACCATCGAGCCGATGGAGCGGATCGCGCAGCTGGTCATCGTGCCGGTGGTGCAGGCACAGTTTCGCGTGGTCGACAGCTTCGACGCGTCAGCGCGCGGAGAGGGCGGCTTTGGAAGCTCCGGGCGACGCTAGTCACAGCATCGCCCGGAAGGTACCTCTAGGCGCTGCGGCGAGCAGGCGTACGCGGACGACCGGTGTAGCCGGTTGAAGGGCGCGGTGAGCCTGGACGACGTGCCGGTTTCTTGGGCGAGGCCTTGCCGGCAAAGCGCGGCTCCAGACCTGCGATGGTGTACACCGGGATCGGTTGCGAGGTGTAACGCTCGATCTGGCGCACCGTGCCGATATCCTTGCCGCTGGCCAGGCTGATCGCCACGCCCTGACGGCCGGCGCGGCCGGTACGACCAATGCGGTGAACGTAGTCTTCGGCCTGACGCGGCAGATCGAAATTGATCACATGGCTGATGGCCTGCACGTCAATGCCGCGTGCTGCGACATCGGTCGCAACCAGCACCTTGATGGCTCCGGTACGAACCGAATTGAGCGTGCGGTTGCGTTCGCCTTGACGCATGTCGCCATGCAGGGCGGCAGCAGAAAAACCGCTGGCAGAAAGCGTATCGGCCAGCGTATCGGCGTCACGCTTGGTGGCGGTGAACACCACTGCCTGGTTGATCGATGCATCGCGCAGCAGATGCTGCAGCAGGCGATTCTTGTGCGCCAGGTCATCAGCGAAATGCAGGCGCTGCTCGATATTTTCGTGACGCGCCTTGGCGGGCGTGATCTCGATGCGCTTGGGGCTCTTGGTCATGCGCGCCGCGAGCTTGCCGACCACGCCGTCAAGGGTGGCCGAGAACAGCAGCGTCTGGCGCGACTCGGGCGTGGCAGCGACGATGGTTTCAATGTCTTCGATGAAGCCCATGTCGAGCATGCGGTCAGCTTCGTCGAGCACCAGCATTTCAAGGCGCGAAAAATCAAGACGGCCGCGCTGCAGATGGTCGAGCAGACGGCCAGGTGTTGCCACCAGCACGTCAATGCCCTGACGCAGCAGACGGTTCTGAACCGGATAAGGCATGCCGCCCAGAATCGCCACGGTCTTGATGCGGCGCAGGAACTTGCCGTAGGTTTCTGCAGCCTTGGTGACTTGCAGGGCCAGCTCGCGGGTCGGTGTCAGCACCAGAACGCGCGGACCTTGACCAGGCTTTGGTTGGCTCATGGCCAGGCGATGCAGCGCTGGAAGCATGAACGCTGCGGTCTTGCCGCTGCCGGTCTGCGATGAAACCATCAGATCGGCGCCAGCCAGCGCAGAAGGAATCGCCTGTGCCTGAACGGCGGTCGGCTCGGTGTAACCGGTGGCCTCGATCGCCTTGAGCAGGTTCTCGTGCAGGTTCAGCAGGGCAAAGCCATTTTGCGGCGCAGCCGGCAAGTTGGCGGTGTCGGACAGGACAGGCGTGTCCGGATTAAATTCGGCGCCTTCGGCAGCCGGAGATGAATACAGCATGGTTTTCTTTCGCAAAGCATGCGCCATCAGCCGCGCCCCAATAGGCGATGCCGATAACACGGGTGGATATGATCACCGGCTCTAACCGGCTGACACACCCTTCACGCAAGCGGAAGAATGGAAATGGCGAGAGACGATGGACTGTGCGAACAACAGAACTGCGCAGTCTTGGGTCTTGATGGGGACAGCGTACAGAACGAAACAGCGGTGTTGCGATGCACAAACGGGATTATACGCGTTCTTCGGGGAGAAGTCAGGCGCATCAATCGTTACATTTTGTCGCGCTGCAAAACACAACGGCTGGCCACCCGCAGCGCACGGGCTGGTGAGCAGGCCCGGGTGGAACATGCGCTAGCGCCGGGAGATAATCGGTGCTTCGAGGCCAGGCAAGGTCCCTTGAGAACATGGGGCATTTTAGCGATCAGCATCACGTTGAGCCCTACGCCTATCGTCAAGATGCTGGCGTGCCGGCGTTTCCAGACGATCGTCCCATCATCATTTTCGACGGTCATTGCGTCATGTGCTCGCGCCTGGCGCGTTTCATCCTGCGGCACGACCGGCACAAGCGCTTTCGCCTCACGGCGGCGCAGACTCCGCTCGGACAGGCACTGTTTCGGCACCTCAGACTCGATCCCGTCTATTTCGAGACCAACGTGCTGCTCGAAAATGGCACGGCTCGCTTCAAATCGGATGGCAGCATCAGGATGTTCGTCCTGCTCGGGTGGCCATGGGTGCTGGCCAACGTGCTGCGCATCTTGCCCGGCCCACTGCTCGACCTCTTCTACGACCAGATTGCCGACAACCGGCTGCGCTGGTTCGGCGCGCAATCGGCCTGTTTCCTCGCCCAGCCGTCCGAGCGTGATCGTTTTCTGCAGTGACCTCCAGTCTGCGCATTCTCATCGTCGGCGGATATGGCACGTTCGGGGGCCGGCTGATCGAACTGCTGGAAGCAAAGCCGGGTCTGGAGCTGCTGGTGGCCGGTCTGTCCCTGGACAAGGCGCGTGCTTACTGCGCGAGGCGAAGCAACGCCGCAGCGACCCTGATTCCGACACGCTTCGATCGCAATTTTCCCGACCATCAGGCACTGCTTGATCTCGCGGTCGACCTGGTGGTCGATGCCAGCGGCCCGTTCCAGGCCTACGGCAGCGAGCGCTACCGGCTGATCGAACACTGCATCAAGTGCGCGGTGAACTACCTTGATCTGGCGGACGGCTCAGAATTCGTGAAGGGCGTAAGTGCATTCGATCAGGCAGCGCGCGAGGCCGGTGTCTTTGTCTTGTCTGGGGTCTCAAGTTTTCCTGTTCTGACGGCGGCCGTGGTCAGGCACCTGAGTGCTGACCTCGCCCGCGTCACGTCGATTCGCGGCGGAATCGCGCCATCGCCCCATGCAGGGCTCGGGTTGAACGTGATCCGTGCCATCGCGAGCTACGCGGGCCAGCCCATCAGGCTGAAACGGGCCGGACACTGGACCACCGCATACCCGCTCACCGAATCGATGTGCTTTGTCGTCGCGGTACCAGGTCACGTGCCGTTGCGAAGGATCCGCTTCTCACTGGTCGACGTGCCGGACCTCGAGGCATTGCCCCTCCTCTGGCCGGAGCTTGACGGTGTCTGGATCGGGGCCGGTCCGGTGCCAGCACTGCTGCACTGGCTGCTCAGCGCTTTGGCCTGGCTGGTGCGGCTGCGGCTGCTGCCGGGCCTCTCATGGATGGCGCGCCTGATTCACCTGGTGAGCAATTCCCTTTTGTGGGGCGAACACCGCGGCGGCATGTTCGTCGAGGTCACCGGTCGCAGTGCCGCGGGTGTGCCGGTGGTGCGTGTCTGGCATCTGCTGGCAGAAGGAAACGACGGTCCCCTGATTCCGTCGATGGCGGTCGCGGCGATCATCTGCAATTGGCTGGCCGGCCACGTTCCGGCTGCAGGCGCCCGAACCTCCACGGCCGATGTCAGCCTGGACGACTACCAGGAGCTGTTCGCACAACGCACCATTTTCACCGGCATCAGACAGTCTCGACCGGAAATGCCGGCACCGCTTTTTGCGCACGTCCTTGCAGATGCGTGGCATCTGCTGCCTGATCAAGTGAGGCAGCTGCACACGCTCAGCCGTGACACACTCTATTGCGGGCGCTGCAGCGTGACGGAAGGAAGAAATCCGCTAGCGCGAATTGCCATGGCCCTGTTCGGATTTCCCAGGGGCGGGACCGATCTGCCGATCAGCGTGCGGCTGTCTCCTGAAGGCTCCAGCGAGCGCTGGGTCCGAAGCGTGGCAGGCCGTTCCTTCAGGAGCTCTCTTGCTCGCGCGCATGGCCGCTCCGAAGGTCTGATTCAGGAGAGGTTCGGCCCGGTTGCCATCGACATGGCGCTGGTGCTGCAGGACGCGACGCTTGGCTACGTGATGCGGCGCTGGTCGTTGTTGGGCATACCCATGCCGCGCTGGCTCGGTCCGACCACCACGGCGACCGAATCCGTCGACCTGGAAGGCCGCTTCAGGTTCGACGTCGAGCTGAGACACCCTTTCCTCGGTCTCTTGATCCACTACGCGGGCTGGCTTGAAGAAGACGCCGGCGAAGCAGCCGCTCAATAGACAACGGGCGCTGAAACAGCGCCCGTTGTCACTTGCCGCATGCGTGGGACTCAGGCGTCGACTTCCTCGATTTCGGCGGTTGACGCTGGCGTCGGGCCACCTTCTGGGAAGCTCAGCTTGACTTGATCCTTGTCGTCCAGATCGGCCGTCACCTTGCCGCCCGAGGCAAGACGCCCAAACAGCAGTTCGTCGGCCAGGCTGCGGCGAATCATGTCCTGGATCAGGCGCGCCATCGGCCGTGCGCCCATCAGCGGATCAAAGCCCTTCTTCGAGAGGAAGTCACGCAGCTTGTCGGTGAAGATGATGTCGACCTTCTTCTCATGCAGCTGCTCCTCGAGCTGCATCAGGAACTTGTCGACGACGCGCAAGATGACGTCCTTGTCGAGTGCCTTAAACGAGATGATGGCGTCCAGCCGGTTGCGGAACTCGGGCGTGAACATGCGCTTGATGTCGCCCATCTCGTCGCCTGCCTGCTTGCTGTCCATGAAGCCGATGCTGGTGCGTTGCAAAGCTTCTGCCCCGGCATTGGTGGTCATGATGATGATGACATTGCGGAAGTCCGCCTTGCGACCGTTGTTGTCGGTGAGCGTACCGTGATCCATCACCTGCAGCAGGATGTTGAAGACATCCGGGTGCGCCTTCTCGATTTCGTCCATCAGCAGGACCGCGTGCGGCTTCTTGGCAATCGCCTCGGTCAAAAGGCCGCCCTGATCGAACCCGACATAACCAGGAGGTGCGCCAATAAGCCGCGATACCGCGTGGCGTTCCATGTACTCGGACATGTCGAAACGGATCAGTTCGATCCCCAGAATGAACGCCAGCTGACGCGCCACTTCGGTCTTGCCCACGCCGGTCGGTCCTGAGAACAGGAACGAGCCGATTGGCTTTTCCGGCTTGCCCAGGCCGGAACGGGCCATCTTGATGGCGGCGGCCAGTGCTTCGATGGCCGGGTCCTGCCCGAACACCACGTTCTTCAGGTCGCGCTCGATGGTGGCCAGCTTGCTGCGATCGTCGGAGGAGACATTTTGCGGCGGAATGCGCGCAATCTTGGCGATGATGTCTTCAATGTCGCCCTTGCCGATGGTCTTCTTGCGACGCGAGGGGGGCAGGATGCGCTGAGCGGCACCCGCCTCGTCGATCACATCGATGGCCTTGTCGGGCAGGTGGCGGTCATTGATGAAGCGCGCAGCAAGCTCGGCCGCGCTGGTGAGCGCAGTCGACGAATACTTGACGCCGTGGTGCTCTTCGAAGCGCGTCTTCAGGCCGCGCAGAATCTGCACCGTCTGCTCGACGGTCGGCTCGTTGACGTCGATCTTCTGGAAACGACGCGACAGCGCGTGATCCTTCTCGAAGATGCCGCGGTATTCATTGTAGGTGGTCGCGCCGATGCACTTCAGCTGACCCGACGACAGCGCGGGCTTGAGCAGATTCGATGCATCGAGTGTGCCGCCCGATGCCGAGCCAGCGCCGATCAGGGTGTGAATCTCGTCGATGAAGAGAATCGTATTGGGATTGTCCTTGAGCTGCTTGAGCACCGCTTTCAGGCGCTGCTCGAAGTCACCGCGGTATTTGGTGCCGGCCAACAGCGCGCCCATATCGAGCGAGAACACCTGCGACTGCGCCAGGATCTCAGGCACGTCGTTTTGCGTGATGCGCCAGGCCAGACCTTCTGCGATGGCGGTCTTGCCGACGCCGGCCTCACCGACCAGGAGCGGATTGTTCTTGCGCCGGCGGCACAGCACCTGGATGACGCGTTCGACCTCGGCCTCGCGACCGATCAGGGGATCGATCTTTCCCTGCAGGGCGAGCGTATTCAGATTCTGGGTGAACTGGTCGAGCGCCGTCTGGCGCTGATCCTTCTCGCCTTCTGCGTCGGGCTCCTGGGATTCACTGCTGGTGCCCGGCTGCGAGGGCGCCTTGCTGATGCCGTGCGAAATGAAATTGACGACGTCGAGCCGCGTGATGCCTTGCTGATGCAGGTAATAGACGGCGTGCGAATCCTTCTCGCCGAAGATCGCGACCAGCACGTTGGCGCCGGTCACTTCCTTCTTACCATTGGAGGTCGACTGGACGTGCATCATGGCGCGCTGAATCACGCGCTGGAAGCCAAGCGTCGGCTGGGTATCGATTTCTTCGGCGCCGGACACCACCGGGGTGTTGTCGCCGATGAAGTTCGACAGGTTCTTGCGCAGATCGTCGATGTTGGCCGCGCAAGCTCGCAGCACCGCGGCGGCAGTGGGATTGTCGAGCAAGGCGAGTAGCAGGTGCTCGACGGTGATGAACTCATGGCGCGCTTGCCGCGCTTCGACAAACGCCATGTGCAAACTGACTTCCAATTCCTGCGCGATCATGTTTTCTCCAAAACGCACTGCAGCGGATGCTGATGCTGCCGTGCAAACTCCGTGACCTGATCAACCTTGGTGGCCGCGATATCCTGAGGATAGACGCCACAAACGCCTTTTCCCTCGCGGTGCACCTTCAACATGATCTGCGTTGCCTGCTCCCGTCCTTTACCAAAAAACTGCTGCAGTACGAGAACGACGAACTCCATGGGGGTGTAATCGTCGTTCAGCAAGAGCACCTGAAACATCGGTGGCGGTTCAACCCGCTGCTCCTGACGCTCCAAAACGGTGGATTCGTCATTGTTCGGATCGTGGTGCTGGGCCATCGAAAACATTCTAATGCCAACCGTCTTGCTGCGCTGGGCAGAAAATGGAAATGCGAAACAGACGTTATTGACAGGATATTGCAGCGTGCGGGACGAATTCAAGTGTTCTTGTCAATCCGTTGTAAGTGGGTCTGCTTGGCGCGCATGAGCGAGCAAATAAGTTGCACCAAAAGTTCGGGAACTTATGCATCAATTACTGATACAGGTGGCTTGACAGCCGGTACTTTTACCCAGAACAATTGGCTGGTAGTCGCCAGCAGGGGAACGTCAGGCTGGCCAGCGGTCGCCAACAGCGGCCGATTAAGGGTGGGCCAGGAAGAAAAGGCGTCGTTGACCGCTCGGTTGCAAGCGCTGCTTCAAGCCCGATTTCGTTTCTCTTGG
>CAZZVZ010000050.1:0-12699 GCA_964657655.1 Gammaproteobacteria bacterium
GGCAAAAAAGCTCCAGTACGCTTGACGTTTCATGGCTTCACTATAGCGACAGGGCCTGTCGCTGGCAAGCACATGCCACACCGGGTGCTGCGCTGCGTTGTACGGGAGCATTGCCATCAGGCCAGAGCCTTTCTGGCGCGCGCGCGTTTGCTGCTCGCCACCGGCCTGGTGCTGGCGGTCTTGCCGCGCTTCGAGGCGGGCCTAGTAAAGCGCTCGCACCAGTCGAAGAACTCCTTGTACCAAAGGCGCGAGTTCTGCGGCTTGAGGATCCAGTGATTCTCGTCGGGGAAGAACACCATGCGCGTGGGGATCTCCTTGACGCGCAGCGTGTTGTAGTAGGCCATGCCCTGGTAGTAAGGCACGCGATAGTCGAGCTCGCCGTGGATCACCAGGGTGGGCGTGGCGAAGTTGGCAGCGAAATGATGCGGTGACTGCTTGAGAACGCGTTTCTCGTCTTCCCAGTGATAGGCACCGAGTTCCTCTCCGAACCAGAAGTAGCCGTCCGAGCCCATCATCGCGACCCAGTCGTAGCAGCCGGCATGACACACGTAGGCCTGGTAACGCGGTGAGGCGCAGCCGTTCATGTAGGCCACCATGTAACCACCGTAACTGCCACCGGTCGCGACCACTCGCTTTGCGTCGATATAGCCGGTGGCCAGCATGTAGTCGGTGCCGGCCTCGACATCGGCCAGTTCACGCCGTCCCCAGTCGCCGTTGATCGAGCCGACGAACGCCTGTCCGAAACCGGTCGAGCCATGATAGTTGACTTCAGACACGACCCAGCCTCTGGCTGCGAACAGCTGCGCATTCCAGCGCCAGTGCCAGGTGTCTCCGAAGCAGGTGTGTGGGCCGCCGTGAATGACATGCATAAGCGGCCACTTCTTGCGTGCATCAAAGCCTGGCGGCTTGATGATCCACATCTGAACCTTGTCGCCGCGAAATCCCTTCAGGGTCACCGATTCACTGCTGGCGAAGCGCAGCGAATCGAGCTGCGCCTGATTGAAGTGCTCGATCTGGCGTTCGCCGCTGCCATCTTCGCTGGCTGCAAAAAGGGTCGGCGGATAATCAATCGAGGCACGCAGGTACACCATCGTGGCGGCGTCCTTGGCCAGTACGGCAGGCCCGGTAGTGCCACCATGGTTCGGGCCACGGCTGATCTCGACCGGGGTGGCTGCGTTGAGCGACATGGAAAACAGCGGCTGGATTTCGCCTTGCTCGGCAGAAAACACCAGGCGCTGACTGTCTGTGGACCACTCGAGTGGCGCATTGACACCCAGATCCCAGTCGAAGGTCAGACCGCGCAGCTTGCCGCTCTTGATGTCGATTACGGCCAGGCGTGGCTGCTCGTTGTGCGCCAGCCGGTAGTTCGAGGACAGGCAGGCGATCGACTTGCCGTCTGGCGAGACACGCGGATGCTCGTGGCTGCGCGTCGAGCTCGCGGTCAGATTGCGGGTGGCGCCCGAGCGCAGCTCACGCAGCACAATGTCGCTGTAGGCAGGCGCCTTGGGGTTTCGTTCGCGTTCCTGGACGAACACCAGCGCCTTGCCGTCGATCGTAAAGTCGTACATGCCGGCATTGGGATCCTGGCCAGGCAGCCAGTGACCGCTACCGGCCAGCAGATCGGTGGCGCGGCCACCCTTGACGCTGACGCTCCAGACATGCACCTCGCGGTCCTGCGGCAGCCAGTGATCCCAGTAGCGGTAGTGGTTGTGCTCGGCGACGAGCGCACGCACCTTGTTCTTCTTGTCTTCCGCGAAGCGCTTGTTCTGCTCGACTTCACCCCCTGCATCAGGCCAGCTCCAGGTCAAGAACGCGACGCGCTTGCCGTCTGGATGCCAGCGGATACCGAACACGCCGGTGTTTAGAGTCGTCAGCCGCCTTGCTTCACCGCCGTCGACATCGATCACATAAAGGTGGCTGGTTTCGACGGCGTCCTTGGCATCGTCTGCGCTGCGACGCGCGACGAAGGCAAGCGAACGCCCGTCTGGCGAGAAGATCGGTTCGCCGTCATTCTTGCCACGCGTCAGTTGACGCTGCGTGCTGCCGTCGGTGGCGAGCAGCCACAGATTGGTACGGCTGTTGTTCTCGTCCATGTCGTAGCGCGTGACCGATACGCACGCCCACTTGCCATCGGGCGACAGCGTCGGGCTGCCGACCCGGGCCATCGACCAGAGATCTTCAATCGTGATTGCTTTTTTTGCGGCCATGCTGAAATTACCCGCCTGGAAAATCGAACAAGACGCCATGTTACCGGTTCGCACCGCTTGCCTTGGCAATCGCGCTCGATGTGCACGTGGCGCAGCAGGCCCGACCAGACTGGCTGCAGGAGAAAAGGCGGTGGGATCAAGAGACGCAGCGTCGCTACAGGCTTGTGGCTGCAGCTGAGTGATGACGCCAGGACTCTTTTTGCTGCGAGAGAATCAGTTGCCAGGCGCGCCGCGCTGCGTGCTGCGGCTGCCCCGATCAAAGCCGTGGCTAGGCGCCGGTGCCGCCCACCGTCATTTCGTCGATCAGGAGGGTTGGCTGACCCATGCCGACCGGCACGCTCTGGCCATCCTTGCCGCACGTGCCCACGCCCTTGTCGATCGCCATATCGTTGCCGATGGCGCGCACCTTGGTCAGGGCGTCAGGGCCGTTGCCGATCAGCGTCGCGCCCTTGACCGGATAGGTGATCTTGCCGTTTTCGATGCGGTAGGCTTCGGTGGTCGAAAACACGAACTTGCCGTTGGTGATGTCGACCTGACCGCCGCCGAAGTTGACGGCATAAAGCCCGTCCTTCACCGAGGCGATGATCTCGGCGGGATCTGCGGTGCCGTTTTCCATCACGGTATTGGTCATGCGCGGCATCGGCAGATGGGCGAACGACTCGCGCCGGCCGTTGCCGGTCACGGCAGTCTTCATCAGGCGCGCATTGAGCGTGTCCTGCATGTAGCCGCGCAAGATGCCGTCTTCGATCAGCACGGTGCGCTGCGTCGGATTGCCTTCGTCATCGATATTGAGTGAGCCGCGCCGGCCCGACAGGGTGCCGTCGTCGACGATGGTGATGCCAGGCGCTGCCACGCGCTGGCCGATCATGCCGGTGAATGCCGACGAGCCCTTGCGGTTGAAGTCGCCTTCTAGCCCATGGCCGATGGCTTCGTGCAGCAGCACGGCCGGCCAGCCGGGTCCGAGCACCACCGTGGTGGGACCTGCAGGTGCCGGTCTTGAGTCGAGATTGATGATGGCCTGATCGACCGCTTCCCTGGCAATGCTCTGCAGCTCGGCATCATCGAAACGATCGTAGCCGCTGCGCCCGCCCGAGCCCGAGAAGCCCTGTTCGCGGCGCGACCCGCCCTCGGCAATCACGGTCACGCCAAGACGCACGAGCGGTCGCACGTCAGCGACGATGACACCGTCCGAGCGCGCCACCAGCACCACGTCATACTCACCGGTCAAGGACGCCATCACCTGGGTGACGCGCGAGTCGAGCTGGCGCGCCATTTTTTCGAGGCGCTCGAGCATGGCGATTTTCGCGTTCGAGTCGAGCGACAGCAAGGGGTCGTCGTGCACGTACAAGGCGCGCTGGGTTCCGTGCTCGGCCATCTGGCCGATTTTCTTGCGGCCCGCCCCCTGGCGCGCGATGGCGCGCGTGGTGCGCGCGGCTTCCAGCAGGGCGCGATCGCTGATCTGGTCGGAATAGCTGAAGGCCTGTCGATCGCCCACGACGGCGCGCACACCCACGCCCTGATCAATGCCGAAACTGCCGGATTTGACGATGCCTTCCTCCAGGCTCCAGCTTTCAAAACGGGTGTACTGGAAATAGGCGTCGGCGTAATCGACCTTGTGCTGGAAGATCTCGCCGATGGCGCGCTGGATGTGACCTTCGTCAATGCCGTGTGGCGTCAACAGCAGATCGCGGGCGATGCTCAGGGCTGCAAAAGGGGAGTCGACTGGTTTCATTGAGATCTTTCGTTGCTGCGTTAAAGCGCGTTACATGGTGCGGTGGGTCAGCGCCGGCAGGCGGCTGCGTACATCATCCATCCATGCGAAATCGATTTCTCCTGCGACCACACCTTCACCCTCGTCAAGACAGGCTTTGATCTCACCCCATGGATCGATTAGCAGCGTGTGACCGAAGGTGGTGCGCTTGTTCTCGTGCAATCCGCCTTGCGCTGCGGCCAGCACATAGCACTGGTTCTCGATGGCGCGTGCACGCAACAGGATCTCCCAGTGAGCCCGGCCGGTGACATCGGTAAACGCCGAGGGCACCACCATCAGGTCACACACTCCGAGCGCACGGTACAGCTCCGGAAAGCGCAGGTCGTAGCAAACAGAAAGTCCAATGCGCAACTTCTCGCCATCGATCAGTGCCTCGAGCACCACCGGGTTCGCGCCAGCCTGAATAGTGCGCGCTTCGTCGAAAGCGTGCTGCTGATGATGAAAGTTGAACAGATGAATCTTGTCATAGCGCGCTGCCACGTGCCCGTCAGGCCCGAACGCAAGCAGGGTGTTGCGCACCTTGCTGTCGGTGTCGGCCGTGAGCGGCAGCGTGCCGCCCAGAAGCCAGATATGGTGCTGAGCGGCCAGCTTTGCAAGCGTTTCCTGGATCAGACCGTGGCCGAACTCCTCGCGGATGGCGACCTTGTCGGTGTCCTTGTTGCCGAGCAGGCAGAAGTATTCGGGCAGCAGCACCACGCGCGCGCCGTCAGCCGCCGCCTCACCCACCAGCTTGCTGGCGTGCTCGAGGTTATCCATCGGCCTGGTGCTCGAGACCATCTGGATGGCTGCGACTTTGACGGGCTTTCGGCTCATTGCGCTGACGAAGAAGGTTCGGTGGCAGCAGGGGTTGCCGGCCTGGCGCGCTGATCGGGGTCAGGTGGCGTCGGCCCTGCTGGAAGAGCCAACGACGGCTTTGGTTCGCCCTCGGCAGGCGCGCTGGTCTCGGCGGGCGCCACCGGGATCGGCGGATTATCCTTTGACGGCGCCTCGCGCGGTGTCACTGCACCGCGCACGATGACTGGATCCGCCCAGGGCCCCGTGACATTGTATTCGTAGGCGAGCGCCTTGGAAATCGGATTGCGCAGCAGTTCCTGGAATACCAGTGTGCCAAGACCGATGGCCGGATTGATCAGCGCATAGGCAAGCGATCCGGCGCCGAGATTGATCTGCGGCAAGACCCTGACATGCAGCGTCTGGGTCTCATGCACCAGGTCCGCCGAGCCGTCGATATTGACGATCGCCGAGGCGCCGCGCATCTCGAAATTCTGGCTGCTGGCGACGCCATTTTTGATGGCAGCCTGCGCCTTGATCGAATCAAACGCGAAACCGCTGGCGAACACGTCGTTGAAGTCAAACGTCAGGCGCCGCTGCATGCTCTGCAGGCTGAGCACCCCGAGCAGCTTGCCGATGCCGGGATCGACCTTGAGAAATTCGCCCCGGCCGACATCCATGGTCAGATCACCGTTCAGGGTGTCGTAGTCGATCGAAAGGGGCGTGCCCTGCCAGGCAATGTTGCCTGTCATGGTCGCCGTGCCATCTTTGATGGTGCCGGCAAGCCCCAGGCGTTCGAGCAGGCCACCGACGTTCTTGGCATCGAGATTGATCGACATGCGCGTGATGTCGGCACCCTGGCCATTGGCAGCCGGGCCCCAGGTCCCCTTGGCCTGCAAGGTGGCGTCCGGGTTGCTCAGGTTGGCCTTGTCGAGACGCCAGATATGGCGGCCGCTGGTTGTGACGTTGGTCGCCAGCAGTTCCAGCTTGCCGAATTTCTTGTTGCCGAGTTCGAAGTCCTCGGCGATCACGTCGAGGGCGGGGATCTGAGTCGGCGTGCTGTCCGGCTCGAGCAGCTTGTCGACTTCCTTCTCGGCCGAGCTCGGCACGATCAGCCGATCGAGGCGCGCCGTCAGGCGATTCTGCTGGGCTTCGCTGGCGCCGCCGCCGTCGTGCCAGTTGATGCGTCCTGCCACCTCGGTGGAGGTCAGATTGATGCCCCAGTTGCCGTTGTTGTGAGTGGCCGCGAGACTTACTTTCTCGAAATGCTTGTCGAGCAGTTTCAGATCGTCGACCCGTGCGCTGACCGCATCGGGCATGAAGGGATTGCTGCTGACCTCGTGCTGGTCGGCCGCGGCCGCCGGATTCGAGGGTGTCGCCTTGGAACTCATTTCGTCGATCACGTCGCGCCACGCGTCGGCGTCGAGGTCCTTGGCCACCAGCGTGGCGTTGGCGTGCGCGCCCGTGAGGGTGGCCGGCGCGTTGACGCCATAGGCCATGCGTGTGAACTGCAGCGCGCCAGTGGCATCGGCGTCGCGTGCAAACGATGCGTTGAATACCGAACCCAGATGCACGTCGATACGATCGTGGCTCTTGGGGTTGTCCTTTGCCGAGGCGATGGTGACGTTGAGCGGCATGGCAGCAGCAGCCGGCTTGCTGGCGGGCTCGGGCAGGTCGATGGCCATGCCTTCCAGGGTCGTGTCGACCACCACGTGCGGACCATGATTTTGTGCGGTCGTCTCGCTGGCGCCGAAGGCCGCCTGGTTGATGGCAAAGCGGTAGGTGCTGCTGCCGCTCATGTGAGGTGCGAGCCGCTCGACGAAAGGAAACTCGGGCACGCGCGCCAGTCCTTGCGCGCTGACGGTACCGCCGCCGCGGATCTCGATGACGTGGTCTGGTGCGGTACTGGCATCGACCCTGAAGTCACCGCCCAGGAACTTGCCAGTCAGATTCTTCAAAGCCAGGCTGTTTTCGGTAAATGCCAGATCGCCTTTCACGCCGCTGATCTGCGGCAGCCATTCGAACAGGGTCAGATCGTTGCCGCCGAAGCTGACCTTGCCATTGACCGAACTGTGCTCCAGGTCGGTGAGCGGCATCTGCAACTCGACGTGCATGCGTGCGTCGCCACCCACTAGGGTCTTTTCCGTGACACCCGAGGTCCAGTCACTAACCGGGCTGTCATTGATGAAACGCACGAAATTCTGGGCGGCACCGTCGAGGTCAGCGGCCAGCTTGACGCTCGCCTTGTGATCACCGACATCGGTGACCGCGACTGTCATCTTGCTGATCGAGGTTCCCTCGAGCCGGGCGCTGCGCACGTCCGAGGTGAACTGGTCGCGGTCCAGCAGCAGGCTGGCTTCGGCATTGCTGATCACCGGCCAGCTGGCGGGCGCACCGGTCGTATGCTGCCCCAAAGTTTCGCTTGCCGAGGGCGCATAGTCGAAGCTCACATTGTGCAGATTGGCCTCGATGCGAAAGCGCTCCTCGGGGTCTGGCGCCGTGCCCTTGGGCAGCGTGCTGGTGCGAAACGGAAAGCGCTCCATCGCACCGCGCACCTGGTAGCTGCCACCGTCTGAACTACCCGAGATCAAGGCGCGGGTCAGGTAGCTGCGCGCTTCGGCGCCGATGGTGAGCGGCAGGTAGTGCGACAGTTGATGGACGTCGGCCAGGTTGAGCCGGCCGCTGAAATCGACATAGCCCGGCCCCCGGCTGCCTGAATGCGGACCGTGGCGGTAGCTGCCGGAGATGCTGGCATCGATTTCATCGTTGACCAGACTCGCCTGATCGATATGTACCTGCAGATCGTGATCGTTCAGCTGCCAGGTGGCGTGCGCGTTCAAGCTCTTGGCGGCAATCTCGCCGCGCTCGAACAGGGTCGGCGCATCGATTGCGGCGTCATGCGCGTTGATCGTCACATTGCCGCTGGTATCCGAGGCGACGATGCTGCCATCGAGATTGCGAAATCCCGTGGTGCCGTCGCTCAGGTCGGTGTCTCCGGCAGGAGGCGTCTGGCCGCGCACGCTCAGGCCCTTGAAGCTGGTGTCGAGCCGGAAATGAGCCGGCTTTTCCAAGAGGCCATTCCAGCGATAGGTAAAGCGCTGCAGCACGCCGCGCGGTGCCAGCGAGGTGAGCTGCTCGCGCGCCTGCTGGCCGATCGGCAGGTTCTGGCCGAGGGCAGCCAGGGTATCGAGCGTCAGGCTGTCGGCATGCAGCTGGCCGCCGCTGACCTGACCCTTGCTGTCGATGTTTTGTTCGGCGTCGAGATTGGTATCGTCGAACACCTGGCCGGGGCCGGCTTCGACCTGCAGGTTGATGAGGCGCAGCAGGTCACGCTGTTCGCCCTGACTGCCACTGACGCGTCCCTTCAGACTGGTCAGAGTCAATTCCGGCAGATCGCTCGAGACGCGCGTCACCACGTTGGCGAGCTGGATGTCGGCCACCAGCTGCGGCAGCCTGGTCAGGCGCCCGCGGCGTTCCTCCAGCGGCGAGAATTTGAGCCAGGTGCGCAACGCACCACTGCCCGAACGCAGGCTGATCGGCAGATCAAGGAAGGGATGCCAGGCCGCCAGGTCGACATAGTCATCTTTCAGGTACACCTCGCCGCTCCAGCCATTGCTGTCGGCTGCGTCAGCCAGAAGGCCATGGTCGAAATAGCCGCGCACATCGAGCGGCGATGCGAGTTCGGCGGGCGGCGTAAAGGACACTGCGAAGCGATGCCTGATGCCAAAGCGGCTGATCAGCAGGTAGGCCTGGCTGAAGGTCAGCGTCGGCGCGTGACGCTGTTCGTCGGTCCAGGAGATGGTGCCGCCGCGGATCACGATGCGGCGCTGGTCGAGCAGCCAGTCGCTTAGGCCACCGCCACTACCGGGCTCGGTATCGATGGTCACGCCGCCAACCGTGATGACACCGTTGCTGAGGCGCTTGATGTCGAGATCGGCATCGTCGATCTCGAGCCGGTGCAGTCTGATCTCGAAGGTCAGGAAACTGTCCCACGACAGGGTTGCCTCCGTTTGAGGCAAACTGATCGCGACGTCGTTGCGCTTGTCGTAGACACGCACGTCGTTGAGCGACAGTCGAGGTCTCAGGCCATCCCAGTCGGCCGCGATGGCGCCGATGGTGACGCGGGTCTTGAGATTGGCGGAGGCAAGCCGTTCGATGTCGCCGCGGTAATGCGTTACATGCGGCAGCACCAGATAGCGCAGCAGCAAAATGCAGATGATGAAGAGGATGTAAAGTCCGAACGCGAGCACGCCCGCCGTACGCAATCCCCGTTTCACGAGGCTGCGGCGCGGTTTGACAGAAGTGGCGACAGCCGGGGAAGGAATTGGCGGGGTCATTGTGCGGTCATGTCAGGCTATTTTACATGGGGCAGCATGCCCTCCTTGGGAGCGCGGTGCGCCGGTGATTTTTCAAATGACACAAGCTGTTTCACGCAGACGTTCTGATTGAGCCAAATAGCCATTCCAGCAGGGCCGAACCACGCGCTGACGTATTCGCGCTTCGTGCAGCGCCAGTTCCGGGCTCACCCCGCGTGGCAGGCCGAAGTCGCAGCGCTCGCCAGGCAACCGCTGACACGTGCGCTGCTGCTCGAGCAGCTGGCAAAGGTCAGGGGCGACGCGTGGCAGGACGAAGCCCACCTCAAGGCTGGCTTGCGGCAGCTACGCAATTTCTGGCTATGCACGGTCGCGGTACGCGATCTTGAGCAAGGCGCGCCACTGGCTGAAGTCATGCTGGCCATGAGCCTGCTGGCCGACGTTGCCATCAGCACCGCTGTCGACTGGCTGACTGTGCAGCTGGAGAGCCGCCATGGCATGCCGAGCGCTGCTCAAAGTGGCGAGCAGCAGCAGTTCCTGGTGGTCGCGATGGGCAAGCTCGGTGCCTACGAACTCAACGTCTCGTCCGACGTCGACCTCATTTTCTTGTACCGCGAGGAGGGCGAGACGCAAGGTGCAGCCGGCCTCAGACTGTTGCCCAACGAGGATTTCTTCACGCGCCTGGCACGCCGTCTCATCAACGTGCTGGCGGATGTGACTGCCGACGGCTATGTATTTAGGGTCGACATGCGGCTGCGCCCCAATGGCGATTCGGGAGCCCTGGTGTGCAGCTTCGCCAGCCTCGAGGAGTATCTGATGGTGCAGGGGCGCACCTGGGAGCGTCTTGCCTGGATCAAGGCGCGTCTCATCGGTGAGGATCGCGAGCGCGTCGCGGCGGCTTTTCAGCTGGCGCGGCTGGTCGAGCCCTTCGTTTACCGCAAGTACCTCGATTTCTCGGCCATCGCCGCCTTGCGTGACCTGCACGACGAGATCCGCGCTGAGGCCAAGCGACGCGAAACGCGCCATCCCGAGCATGCCGCCAACGTGAAACTGGGCCGCGGCGGCATCCGCGAGATCGAATTCATTGCCCAGCACATGCAGTTGATCCGTGGCGGACGTGACAGAGCACTGCGCGCCAGGGCCACCGAGGAGGTGCTGGCGCTGCTTACCGAGCGTGATCTGCTCAAGGGCTCGGTGGTGCGCCAGTTGACGCGCACCTACCGGCTGCTGCGCGCCGTGGAGCACCGTTTGCAGTATCGCGATGACCAGCAAACCCACGTGCTGCCGGGCGCTGCAGAAGAACTTGCCGCACTGGTTGCCATGTGTGCCGACCTGCCCGAGCCGCCTGCTTCGACCGAAGCCCTGCTGGCGCGGCTGGCGCGCGAGCAGGGATTTGTCGCAGCGCAGTTCGACAGCCTGTTTCGGACCGGCCAGGACCGTGTGGCCGAGGTGGAGCAGCCCCGCTTCTGGGGTGCGCTCATGCTGCGCGATGAGAGCCGCGACGATGTGCTGACAGCTTTTCACGAGGTGGGTTTTCGTGATGCTGAAGGTGCCTACCGCCAACTGCAGGCGCTGTGGAGCAATCCGCGCGTGCGCCGCCTGCCGGCAAGCGCCCAGGACCGCTTTGAGCGTCTGGTCCCTGCCGCCATCAGGCTTGCGGTACAGCACGCCACATCTGGCTGCGATGCCGCCACGCTGCTGAGCCGCCTATTCTCGCTGCTCGAGGCGATCGCCAGCCGCGCCGCGTACCTGGCGCTGCTTTATGAATACCCGGACGCCTTCTCGCGTGTGGCCGAACTGCTGGCAGCAAGTCCCTGGGCTGCGCGTTTTCTGATCCGTCATCCGCTGCTCCTCGACGAGCTGCTGCAGGACCCGCTTGACGCGCCTGCTGTGGCAGCGCCTTCGGGCGAGTTGCTGGACGCCGAGCTGGCGGCAGCAGATGGTGACGTCGAGCGCCAGATGGATCTGTTGCGCGAGACTTTCCACGCGGTGGTGTTCAGCCTGTTGATCCGCGACCTGGACCAGCGCATTGCGGTGGAAGCACTGGCTGACGAACTTGCTGCCTGGTGCGACATCATCATTGCAGCCGCCTTGAAGTGGAGCTGGAAGAGCATCGCGCGCGGCCTTGCGTCGACCACCGGTGAGGAGATCAATCTTGATGCGCCCGACTTCGCCGTGATTGCCTACGGCAAGCTGGGCGGCCGCGAACTCGCCTATGCCTCCGATCTCGACCTGGTGTTTCTGACCGGCCAGTCCGGCTCGAGCGAGTCCTTCACCAAAACCAGCCGCCTGGCGCAGCGGCTCATTTCGTGGCTCACCACGCACACCCCGGCTGGCGCCCTGTTCGAGGTCGATGTGCGCTTGCGACCTGATGGCGAAAAGGGACTCAACGTGGCAACGCTCGAAGGCTTTGAGCGCTACCAGCGCGAGAATGCCTGGGTGTGGGAACACCAGGCCCTGACGCGCGCACGCTTTTGTGCCGGTGATGCGACGCTGGGTGCCGAGTTCGAGCGCATCCGGCGCGAGATCTTGAGCAAGGTGCGCGATCTCGATTCATTGCGCGCCGAGATCAGCTCGATGCGCAGGCGCATGCACGAAGGCCACCCCAACCATAGCGACCAGTTCGACCTGAAACACGACTCGGGAGGCATGGTCGATATCGAATTTTCGGTGCAGTTCCTGATCCTGGGCTACGCCCACCAGGAAGCGGGACTGCTCGATAACGTCGGCAATATCGCGCTGCTGGGCCGTGCCGCCCGGGCCGGGCTGATCGACCCGGCCCTGGCCGAGGAGGTGGCCAATGCTTACCGGGCGCTGCGTTTTGCGCAACACCGGCTGCGGCTCGCCGAGGCACGCTATGCACGGCTTGGCGCCGACCAGTTTGTGCCGGAGCGAAAAGCCGTGCAGCGTCTCTACAACAGCCTGCTCATGCCGGCACCGCGGGCGGCATCCTAGCGATCGCTTTCGCCTTGGTGCGAAACACTCCTTAACAGCTTGTTACAGGGAATTGCGCCATGATCGTCGCCAGCGACCTGATCCAGGCGCACAATCATTTGCCGGTGCCCTGCAAGGGCGCTGGAAGTGGCTAAGGAAAATCCGCGAATGGCCAATCGCTTCAAACTGTTGCTCACCAAGAGTGCGCTTGCGCTGCTGCTGTTCATGCTCGGCATGGCGTTTGGCGGGCTCGAGCTGGTGCAAGCCCAGACCATCGACAACCCTGCGTCGAGTGACCTCGAAGTGGCCCACGTGCTCAATCGCATGGCCTTTGGTCCTCGCCCAGGCGACATCCAGCGTGTCCAGGCGATGGGCGTCAACCGCTACATCGACGAACAGCTGTATCCGGATCGTATTGCCATGCCGCCCGAACTGTCGGCCCGTCTGGCCAGCCTGTCGAGCGGCAGTGCGACAGCAGGACAACTGGTCGGGCAGTTCCGTGCCGGTCAGCGCGCCGCCAAGCAAGGCGATGCCGGCAAGGACGAGCGCAAGGAGATGCTGCGTGAGCTGGGCGAGCAGTCAGCCGACGCGCGCCTGTCGCTGGCCGTCGATAGCCCGCGCCAGCTCGAAGAAGTGCTGGTCGACTTCTGGTTCAACCACTTCAACGTTTTCGCCGGCAAGGGCCTCGATCGCGTGCTGGTCG
>CAZZVZ010000051.1:0-12629 GCA_964657655.1 Gammaproteobacteria bacterium
CTGCAAGCTGCCTCGATCACCGACAGCACGACAGGCCAGACGATCGTCGATCGATATGAAGCCAGGGTCGGGCCTGCCGACGTCTCGATCGCTCGAGAAACGCTGCCTGAACCTGGAACACCTTCAGTTCCCCCGACAAGCGCCGCTTCCGTTACCCAGGGACTAGGCGAGCGTCCAGTTGCACCACCATCCGCAGCAGTTGGAAATGATCGCCCATCAGCGGTGGAAATTGAGCTGCGCGGCTATGTTCGCATGCGTTTGCATGGGCCGCTAGGCGATACGAACGGGGTGCTTCTCGACACAGGCACCGTGCTGCGTGTGCCGCCCGATAGCGTCGATCGTCTTGCCGGCTTGCTTCAACCGAGACAACTACTTGTCGCCCAAGGTTCAGTGATCCGAAATTCGGCCGGGGTGGTCATGGACGTCCACAGGCTCGGATCTGGTGAAGGCCGATTAATCGACCTTCATCCTGTTCCTGGCCCAGGCAGCCCTCCAGTTCCAACCAGACCTTAGTTGCACTCTCCACATTTTGAAAACGAAAGCCTTATATGCATTGGATTGATCCGAAGTTCTTACCTGAGATAAGTGGCACCGTCGAACTCTTTCTGCTCAATCCTCATGGCGAGTCGGATGGACTGGTCATGGATGATGGGACAGAAGTTCACTTTCCCCCTCATCTATCAACCAAGGTTCACAAAGCCATCAAGGTTGGCGACATAGTCAAGGTCCGCGGCGTACGCCCCCGCGAGGGTGACGTCCTCGCCGCGATCTCGTTGCAGGGTGATGGGGGCAAGTTGATCTTGGACGAAGGTCCCCCCGAACCTAAGCCACCAAAGCCGAGCGTTGAACGACAAGATGTTCTGCTTTCCGGGACAGTTCGCAGGCTTCTGCACGGCCCAAGGGGCGAAGTCCGAGGCGTATTGCTGGAAGACGGACACATTCTGAGGTTCCCGCCTCACGAGGCCGCGAGCCTGAAAAAATTATTGAAGCCAGGCGCCACCATGTGCATCAAAGGGGACGCCCTGACCAACCGACATGGGACGGTGATCGAGGCTCGCGCGCTCGGATCCAAGGCCTCCAGCCTGGTGGCCGTGAAGCACCCCAAGCCGCCGCACAAAAAACCGCATGGCCCTGCCCACAAGAACGCGGCCAGAAAACATGCATCGGCCTGAAGCTTAGCCAGCAAACGCTAGTTTCGCTGGTGGGCTGGTCTTGCCCATTCGCGAAGGAGCCACTTTTGAGATCTGACACACCCAAGACACTGTGCTGGGCACACATAGGCGATTTGCATCTGACCACACAAGCCGAGCAGAACTTCCACGATTTCGAAGAGATCGTGGCGCAGATCAACGCAACCATGCTGGGGAAAATTGATTTTGTCGTGCTGCCTGGCGATAACGCTGACGACGGAACTGCGGCGCAATACCAGCTCATTGAAGGAGTGCTCCGGCAGCTGGAAATACCTGTTTTTCTGCTACCAGGGGACCACGATTTCAAGCCACGCTCGCTTGACGCGTTTCACGCGCTGAGTGCCGCTCGAGATCTCCCGTTTAGCGAGGTGATATCGGGTTTTCGCTGCCTATTTCTTGACATCGTCTCAGCGGGATCGGGTGGCCCGGACTTTCGTCTAGGCGCCAGTCAGCGCCAATGGCTAAAGACTCAGTTAGGCCGCGCCAGCCAGAACGAGGAATCAGTTGTGGTCTTCATGCACGCCTATCCAGCGGACTTGAAAGAGGATGCAATGGAGGTTGCAAGACTATTTGCCGACAACCAGGTGCTGGTTGTGGACATGGGGCACACCCATTACAACGAGATCAGCAATGACGGCGTGACGGTCTTCATGACAACCCGTTCGACCGGTCAGATCGAGGAAGGACCGGTAGGCTACTCGATCGGATGTATCGAAGACTCTGTGGTCAGCTGGCGCTTCAATCCCTTGAAGAAGGCAGGTCCGGTGGTCTTGATTACCCAGCCGTGTGACATTCGTTTGTTGACCATGCGCAGTGCGGAGCACCGTACAGGAAAGACGATGCAGGTAGCGGCGCGAGTGTTCAGTTCGCATGAAGTGCTCACCTGCGAGGCGAAAGTCGACGATGGCGCGTGGATTTCACTAGCGGACGGCAGTGGTCCTGCATCTCGCTGGTTCGGTACGATCACACGCCCGGATCGTGAGTTCGAACTTATCGTCAGGGCCTCTGACGCCGTCGGTCAGACGACTCTGGAATCAATCGTTGTGGCGTCGGCCGAACATCAGATCGTCGATCGTGTCCTCGACGGTAGTGACGCAAACGCAGTCGTTGCATGGCACGCGAACGGATTACTCGGTACACAACTGGGTCCCAACAAGAATGGCCGAAAGTGGTGAGCGCGCTCTTCACCGGGCCTCATTTGATCATCTGGGCAATCGCCGCCGCGTCAGTCACAGGTGTTATTGCGAGACCATACGACTGGCCGGAAGCAGTCTGGGTTGTGGTTGGCTCCCTTCTCCTCGTCATACTTAGGCTCATTCCCGTTCACCTGGCTGGCGTAGCGGTTCTCAAAGGAACAGACGTTTATTTATTCCTGATCGGGATGATGCTGCTTGCCGAATTCGCCCGGCGAGAGGGTCTTTTTGACTGGATCGCCGCCTACGCAGTGCGAAAGTCAGACGGGTCTGCAAGCAAACTATTCGGTCTGGTCTATGCCGTTGGGACCATCGTGACCGTTTTTCTATCGAACGACGCAGCAGCGGTCGTTTTGACTCCCGCGGTCTACGCAGCAACGAAGTCCGCCGACGCGAAACCGTTACCTTACCTTTACATCTGCGCGTTCATCGCGAACGCTGCAAGCTTCGTGTTGCCAATTTCGAATCCTGCGAATCTGGTGGTGTTCGGACAAGACATGCCGTCCTTGCTCAGTTGGCTGGGGCGGTTTCTCGTCCCCAGCATCGTGTCCATCGTGCTGACCTTTTTAATGCTTTGGTTCACTCAGAGGAAAGACCTGAGTGAGCCGCTGCGTCGTGGCCAAGAGCAGCCTAAGCTCGAATTGAGCGGGAAATTGTCAGCAGCTGGCATCTGCCTGACCGCAGTTGCCCTATTGCTTGCATCTGGCTTCCATGTCGATCTGGGTGCGCCAACCTTCGCGTGCGGCATGCTGACTGCTGCGACGATTTTGGTGCGCAAACGCGAAAGTCCAGTTTCCGTCGCGAAGGCAATCTCCTGGCAAATGCTTCCGCTGGTTGCCGGGTTGTTCATCCTCGTGGAGTCGCTCGATCGAACGGGTCTGTTCCATCCAATGACGGAGGCGCTCAAGACCCTTGCGTCACAAGCCGAGATCACTGCATCGCTGATCACTGGGGTCTTGGTGGCGGTCGCTTGCAACCTGGTGAACAACTTACCGCTTGGCCTCATCGCTGGAACGGCAGTCACCAACGGGCATCTTCCGACAGTGATGACGAGCGGCATTCTCATCGGCGTCGACCTGGGGCCCAATCTCTCGGTGACCGGCTCGCTCGCCACGATACTTTGGATCCTCGCACTTCGTCGCGAAGGCGAGAACGTCACGACATGGCAATTCCTAAAGCTCGGAATGGTTGTGATGCCGCTAGCGCTTGTGGGTGCCTTGTTGTGCTGCATCGGTCTGGCGACGACTTTTCATTGATACGAGGCAACATATGCAGAACATTGGCGTGGCTCTCCTTTATCCGTTAATTCTGGTTGCCGGTGCGCTACAGGCATTCGGGCCACCGATGAACGGTGCACTTCATAAGACCTTCGAGAATCCATGGTTGGGCAGCCTCATCTCGTTCGCGCCGATTGTGGCGGTCTTGGCCATCATTGTGCTTTGCCTGCCAGTGCCGCTGCCAAGCGCCGAAGCACTCGAAAAAATGCCCTGGTGGGCGCCGCTCGGGGGCATCATCGGTGCCGTCGCGGTGGTCGTGGGACTGATGTTCGTCGGACGTGTGGGTGCTGGTGCGCTTGCAGGGCTGACGATTACTGCCAACATCCTGGCCTCACTCGCGGTCGATCACTTCGGTTGGTTTGGCATTGAGACTCATCCAATCAATGGTTGGCGCATTGCCGGCGGATTGTTGATGGTCGGTGGAATCACGCTGATTTCCAGGTTCGGATGAGCTTCACCAGGACCGGTGATAAGTCCGGGCTCCGAGCGCTTGAAGTCCTCAACTTTTTCATGGCAGATGTCCAGGCCGGAATTGGTCCTTTCGTTGGTGTCTTGCTTCAATCGCGTGGATGGAAGACTGGTGCGATAGGTAATGTACTGACGATTGGTGGGATCGCAGGCATGATCGCGACGGCGCCGGCTGGCGCTTTCGTCGATGCCTCGCACCGCAAGCGACTCATTGTCGTCGTGGCCGGTATTCTTACGGTCGCTGCATCCGCCTTGTTGTGGGTGTCAAACGCGTTCGTGGTCGTATCGGCATCTCAGATCGCAACGGCGCTCGCGGGTGCGGCTTTGGGACCTGCCATCGCCGGCATGACGCTCGGAATGGTCGGGCGGGACGGTTTCGCGCGCCAGTTTGGTCGAAATCAGATGGCCAATCACGCTGGAAACGTCGCCGCTGCTGCCGTTTCTGGATTTCTAGGCTGGAAATTTGGTTTTCTGGCGGTGCTGTTTCTTTCAATCGGCTTTGGGATTGTCTCTGTCGCTGCATGTCTCATGATCCCAGCGGCATCGATCAACGACGACGTTGCGCGAGGGAAAGCGGACGGAGATCCTCAAGGTGGTGCGGTATCAGGTTTTGCCATTCTGTTTGAACGCCGCCCGCTTCTTATTCTTGGTTTTTCGCTTCTCGTGTTTCATCTTGGCAACGCCGCCATGTTGCCGCTCTACGGTTTGGCGATTGTGGCGGCTCAACAAGGGAACCCGAGTCTCTTTACAGCCGAGACGATTGTGGTGGCGCAGCTCGTCATGGTGCTGGCATCTTTTCTGGCAATCAGGCTCATCCATTTCAAAGGCTACTGGTGGGTGATCCTGATCAGTTTCCTGGCGCTACCAGTGCGCGGTATCGTCGCCGCATACGTCATGAAGAACTGGGGCGTGTTTCCGGTCCAGGCGCTAGACGGTATCGGCGCCGGTTTGCAAAGTGTGGCGGTGCCAGCGCTCGTCGCCCAGTTGATGCAAGGCACGGGGCGCGTTAATGTTGCCCAGGGTGCCGTCATGACGATGCAAGGCATCGGCGCCGCGTTGAGCCCTGCGCTGGGAGGATTGATCGTGGACCACTTCGGCTATCGGGCCGCATTCAGCACGTTGGGCGCGCTCTCACTCGGGTCGCTCTTGCTTTGGATTGGTTTTGGAAATTCAATCAGGCATAGATTCGAGATCGGTCCGCATCCGCGTCGCAGGTCTGACCGCCCCGTGTGATCATTACGGCCGATTTAAAATAGACATTGCATCCCACGATCAACGACCAGGCGTGCTCGGAGCTCTCACAGGCTCAACGTCGTCTAAACGAGCTACGGCGCGGCCAGTTTCTCGAACAGTTTCGGCTCGAGTCGAATAAGGGACAATTACCTTACTTTTAACATTGCCGCACCTTCTGCCACACTTATGGTTGCTCGAATCGAAAACATCGACCTTGCGTCTGACCCGCTCGCACATCTTTTCGAGAAGCAAGAGCGCGTCAGAGTCTCGTTTGCGCGCGCGCCAGGGGTGCTGCAAAGCCGAGAGGGCGGCAATCGCTACCAGATCGGCGACGCGCTGGTGACCGGCTCGACAGGCGATCAGTGGGTTGTCTCGCGCGCCAGATTTGACCAGAAGTACCAGTTGGTAGCGCCTGGCGTGCTCGGCGGGGCCGACGAGTACGAGAATATTCCGAAGCCAGTCCTGGCCAGGCAGATCGCCGAGGCATTTACCATCGCCCGGTCGGAGGGCGGTGACTGGATCAGCGGGGAACCCATGGATTGGCTGATCCAATATGCTCCGGGCGATTTCGGCATTGTGCAGAATACGAAATTCCGAGCCGTCTACCGGACATTGCCGGCCCCGGCGCGAGGCGATGCGCCAGTCGAGGCTCCAATCCCCGCCCCAGGGTCATAGGGCTGGCGCGGCCACCTACCGGATGACGGGAGGGTGGCAGGCCCCAAAAGGACCGTCTGCCAGACCGTCCGCTAGAAAAGGTGACGATTAGTAACCCGGTTGTGACCTATTGATTCGACCTAGAAACCGGGTTTGGGCATACTCCGTCAGTCTGCGGATTCTACGCACCGCGGCTGCGGTTTTCCCAAGCATCAAATTCAAAATCTTCCCCGCGTCTGCGAAGGCTTTCTTCCAGACGCCTCGGAGTTGTTATGACAGCAGCACTGCTCGAAAAAAAAGACGCTAAAAAAGGCATCCACTGGGTCCGCTGGATTGTCCTCGTCGCGGTCGTGCTCCTCATCGTGGTGGTCGTCATGCACATCCTGGGCTCGAAGAAGCAAGCCCGGCCCGACCAGCCCCAGGTCGTCAAAGCAGTCCAGGCGGTCACGGGCGACATGCCAGAAATTCTTTCGGAGCTGGGTACGGTGACGCCGACTGCGACCGTCACAGTCCTGCCTCAGTTAAGCGGCTACCTCACCCAGGTCGGATACAAAGAGGGCCAGGACGTCGTCAAAGGCCAGTTTCTGGCCCAGATTGACCCGCGTCAGTACGAGATCGATCTCCAGCAAGCCGAAGCCGCCGCTCTGAAAGATCAGGCCGCTCTGGATCAGGCGCGATCGGACCTGGCGCGCTATGAGGGGCTCAACCAGCAAAAGGCGATCGCCGAGCAGACCCTGTTCGACCAGCGCTTTTTGGTCAGACAAGATGAGGCACAGGTCAAATCTGACCAGGCCGCGATTGCCCAGTACAAACTGGATCTGGTTTATTGTCACATTACGGCTCCTGTGTCAGGACGCGTGGGACTGCGGCTGGTCGATCCCGGCAACTTCGTCACGGCATCGAGCTCGCCTGGGATCGTCGTGATCACGACCATCAAGCCCACCACCGTCCAGTTCACTGTTGCGCAGAACGATCTGGCCAAGGTCGCTGCCCGCTTCGCGACCGGCTCCCAGTTGCCCGTCACCGCCTTTAGCAGCGACAACACCAAGCAGATCGCGACCGGCACGCTGTACGCGCTGTCAAATCAGATGACCACCAGCACTGGTACCGTGACGCTCAGAGCTTCGTTTCCGAACGCCGATGAAGCGTTGTTTCCGAGTGAGTTCGTCAACGTCAAGCTGCTGGTCGATACGCTGCAGAACGCTGTGCTGGTTCCAACACCGGCGGTGCTGAGCGGCGCGCCCGGCGACTACGTCTACGTGGTCGATCCTCCTGGGACCAAGCACGAACCCAAGCAAGGGTCGAGCGCTGCGGTCAAGGCCAAGGCGGGCAAAAAGGATGGGGCCGAATCAAGCGCTGCTGGCGATGAGGATGGCAAGGCCTCAGGCAAGAAGAAGGAGGGTAAAGGCCAGGATGACGGACCGCCGGCTGACACGGTTTCGGTTCGCAAGGTAACCCTTGGTCCAAGCGACGGCAAGAATACGGCGATCCTGTCGGGGCTGGCAGCGGGTGAGACCGTCGTCACCGACGGTACCGACCGCTTGACGGACGGCGCCAAGATCAAGGTAGCGCCGCCACCCGGTGCCGCGCCCGTACCTGGATCAGAACCCGCAGAGAAGGGACATGGCAAACACAGGTCGCAGTCGGCTGAGGCGACCAGCAGCGGAGACGCCGGCGCCACCTCCAGCGCTCATTGATGAGCCCTCGGCGAGCATTCCTGCCATGAATATGTCCCGCATCTTTATTCTGCGGCCGGTGGCGACATCGCTGCTGATGATTGCATTGGTGCTGGTCGGGCTGGTGTCGGCCAAGTTCCTGCCGATCTCGTCGCTGCCCGACGTCGAATATCCGACCATCCAGGTGACGACCTTTTATCCGGGCGCAAGCCCTCAGGTGATGGCCACCACGGTCACGGCACCCCTTGAGGTGCAACTCGGCGAAATCCCAGGCCTGTCACAGATGACGTCGATCAGTTCGTCCGGCGCCTCGGTCGTCACCCTGCAGTTCGATCTGTCGCTGAGCCTCGATATCGCCGAGCAGGACGTGCAGCAGGCCATCAACGCGGCCAACAGCCTGCTGCCGACTGGGCTGCCGGCGCCACCGACCTACGCCAAGGTCAACCCGGCCGATCAGCCGATCCTGACCCTTGCCATTACTTCTGACTCGCTGTCGCTGACGCAGCTGCAGGATCTGGCCAACAACCGGCTCGCATCGAAAATCTCGGAAGTGACAGGTGTCGGGGTGGTAACACCAGCTGGCGGCAACATCCCGGCAGTCAGGGTCGAGGTCGATCCGAAGAAGATGTCGGCCTACAACCTCAATATCGATGATCTTCGCACGCTGCTCGCCAACATCAACGTCAGCAATCCGAAAGGCAACTTCGACGGGCCTGATCTTGACTACACCATCAATGCCAATGACCAGATCCAAAATCCTGACGACTATCTAAATACCGTCATCGCCTACCAGAACGGCTCGCCGGTCTTCATGCGCGATGTCGCGCGTGTGGCTCAAGCCGCGCAGGACATTGGCCAGGGTGCCTGGGTCAACAATCACCCGGCCATCGTGCTCAACGTGATGCGCCAGCCAGGCGCGAACGTGATCAAGACCGTGAGCCAGATCAAGACACAGTTGCCCATCCTTTTGGCCAGTCTGCCGCAGGCCATGCATGTCGAGATCGTGGCGGACGGCACCAGCGTGATCCGCGCGTCCGTCCGCGACGCCGGGTTCGAGCTGCTGGTCTCGATCGGCCTGGTGGTCCTGGTAATTTTCCTGTTCCTTCGCAATTTGCCCGCCACACTGATCCCGAGTATTTCGGTTCCGGTGTCTCTCATCGCGACCCTTGCAATTGCCTATGAGCTCGGTTATTCGATCGACAACCTGTCGCTCATGGCGCTGATCATCGCGACTGGCTTCGTGGTCGACGATTCGATCGTGATGATCGAAAACATCGTGCGTTATCTCGAAGAAGGCAAGAGTCCGCTGGATGCAGCGCTCGAAGGTGCGGGGCAGATCGGCTTTACCATTATGTCGCTGACCATCTCGCTCATTGCCGTACTGATCCCCTTGCTCTTCATGGGTGGCGTGATTGGACGCCTGTTCAGCGAATTCGCTGTCACTCTTGCGGTCACCATCGTCATCTCGGCCGTCGTGTCGCTGACCCTCGTGCCCATGATGTGTGCACGCATCCTGAGGAAGAAGGCGGACCGCGAACCGAGTAAATTCGAGCGGGTCAGCGAGAATTTCTTCGACACTACACTTGGGTATTACAGGTCGGGTCTCACCTGGGTGCTGGATCACCAGGGTCTGACGCTGATCGTGGCGACCATCACCACGGCCCTCACTGTGATTCTGTACATTCTGATTCCAAAGGGCCTGTTCCCGGTGCAGGATGTCGGTGTGATCCAGGGCATCACGCTGGCTGATAACTCGGTCTCCTATGCGGCGATGTCAAAACGCCAGGCAGAGCTTGCAGATGCGATCCTGAAGGATCCGGACGTGGTGTCGCTTACGTCCTACATTGGCATCGATGGCACCAACCAGACGCTCAACAACGGGCGCTTCCTGATCAATCTGAAACCGATCGATGACCGGTCGGCGTCGGCTGCGGATATTGCCCTTCGTCTCAAGAACGAAACTCACAACGTCACCGGCATCCAGCTGTTCGCCCAGCCCGAACAGGATCTGACGCTCGATACGGTGGTCTCGCCAAGCCAGTACCAGCTGGTGCTGCGCGGCCCGAGCCAGGACGCCTTCAAGACCGTGGTACCCGATCTGGTCAACCACATGAAGCAGATCAAGTCGGTGACCGAGGTCACGAGCGACCTCGACAACACCGGCCTTTCAGTCGATATCGAAGTTAACCGCCAGCTCGCTGCACGCTACGGGATCACGCCTGCGACCATCGACAACGTGCTTTACGACACGCTCGGGCAGCGTATCGTCTCGACCATCTTCAACCAGTCGAACCAATATCGCGTGATTCTGGTGGGCAAGCCAGAGAGCGTCCCCAACTTGAAGGCTCTGGGTGAACTCTATCTGCCCACCCAGACCGGCACCGCCGGCCAGGTACCCTTGAGCGCGATCGCCAACATCAAGGTCGTGAAGTCGCCGCTGGTGGTCAGTCATCTGGCGCAATTCCCGTCGGTGACCATTTCGTTCAACCTGGCGCCGGACGCGTCCTTGAGCAAGGCCGTCGACGAAATCAAGGACGCAGAGACAGCAGTCAATCTGCCGGCCTCGATACAGCCCTCGTTTCAGGGCGCTGCTGCGGCCTTCCAGGAATCACTGCACAGCGAACTGTTCCTCCTGATTGCAGCGCTCGTGACCGTCTACATCGTGCTCGGCGTGCTCTACGAGAGCTATATTCATCCGGTGACGATTCTGTCCACGCTGCCGTCGGCGGGTATCGGGGCGCTGCTTGCCTTGATGATCGCAGGCCATGACCTCGATGTCATCGGCATCATCGGCATCGTGCTGTTGATCGGTATCGTGAAGAAGAACGGCATCATGATCGTCGACTTCGCACTCGAAGCAGAACGGGTCCACAAGAAATCGCCGCACGACGCAATTTTCGAGGCGTCGATGCTGCGTTTTCGTCCGATTCTGATGACCACCTTCGCGGCCCTGCTGGGTGCCCTGCCGCTCCTCCTGGGCGGCGGTACGGGACACGAACTGCGCCGGCCGCTGGGGCTTGCCATCATTGGCGGTCTTGCTGTCAGTCAGGTGCTGACGCTTTTCACGACCCCGGTGATCTACTTGATGTTTGACCGCTTCTCGGAGCGTTTCGGCAAGCGAGCAAGCACGCCTTCGAACGAAGGCAAGGACCCCGAACATCCCGATGACAAGGGTGATGGTCAGCCTGAAGGTGCTGTGTGAACATCCCAGCGCTCTTCATTGAACGGCCGGTGGCGACCTCGCTTCTGGCGATCGCCATCGCAATGTCGGGGATCCTGGCGTATTTCCATTTGCCGGTCGCTCCATTGCCAAATGTGACGATGCCGGTGATCGCGGTGCAGGCTTCGATGGCTGGCGCGAGCCCCGAGATCATGGCCGCAACCGTCGCGGAACCGCTTGAGAAGCGCCTTGGCACGATTGCCGGCGTGACCGAGTTGACGTCCTCGAGCAGCGTCGGGTCGAGTACCGTGGTGTGCCAGTTCGATGTCAGTCGCGATATCAACGGCGCGGCGCGCGACGTCGAAGCTGCCATCCAGGCAGCACGTGCTGACCTTCCCACCACCTTGCGTGGTTTGCCGAACTACAGAAAATACAATCCGGCCGATTCGCCCATCATCATTCTGGCGCTGACCTCCAAGACGTTGACCACGGCGCAACTGTATGACTCGGCCGATACCGTCCTTCAGCAGCAGCTCTCGCAGATCGACGGCGTGGGTCAGATTACGCTCGGCGGTGGCGCGCTGCCGTCGGTGCGGGTCGAGCTCGAGCCTGACAAGCTTTCGAGCTACGGCATCGGCCTCGAGGATGTGCGTGCTGCCATCGCAGCGGCCAATGCAGACAGTGCCAAGGGTTTTATCGATCAGGGCGACCTGCGCTACCAGATCCTGTCCAATGACCAGGCGAGCAAGGCGTCTGATTACAAGGATCTGGTGATCGCCTACCGCAACCAGGCACCGGTGTTCCTGCATGACGTTGCCTCGGTGGTCGATTCCAACGAGAACATCCGCAACAAGGGCCTGTTCAACGGGGTTGGCTCAGTGGGGGTGATCGTCTTCCCGCTGCCCGGTGCCAACATCATCAAGACGGTCGGCCAGATCAAGAAAATGCTGCCCTCGGTGCAGGCCACGCTCCCCCCCAACATCGAGATGACGATTGCCATGGACCGTTCCCAGTCCGTGACTGCGGCGGTGGGCGACACGGAACGAAGTCTCGGCGTCGCGGTGCTGCTTGTGATCGGCGTGGTGTTCATCTTTTTGCGCTCGCCGCGCGCAACCCTGATTCCTTCGGTGGTGCTTCCGATCTCGATTCTCGGCACCTTCGGACCAATGTATCTGTTGCACTACAGCATCGACAATCTTTCCCTGATGGCGCTGACCATCGCCACGGGGTTCGTGGTCGACGATGCCGTGGTGGTGCTGGAAAACGTGGTGCGTCATATCGAGATGGGCATGGACATCAAAGAGGCTGCGCTGGTCGGCAGCGGTGAAGTGAGTTTCACCGTGATCTCCATGAGCATCTCGCTGGTCGCCGTGTTCATTCCGATTCTGCTGTTCCCCGGTGTGATTGGCCTGCTGTTCCACGAGTTCGCCGTGGTGCTGACCGTCGCGATTGCCATCTCTTTGCTGGTCTCGCTGACCGTGACGCCCACTATGTGCGCCTACCTGCTCAAACCCGAGCAGTTCAAGAAGGAAAACGAATACCGCTGGGCGGTATGGACCGAGCGGCAGTTCGAACGCTTCAAGGACGGCTACTCCCGGTCCCTCGCAAAAGTGCTTGATCATGCGGGTCTGGTTGCGCTGACCCTGATCGGCATCATCATTCTCAATGTCGTGCTGCTCAAGTTCGTCAGCTTCACGCTCTTTCCCGAGCAGGACAATGGCCTGCTCATCGGTCAGGTGATTGCCGACCAGAGCGTGTCGTTCCCGGCGATCAGCAAG
>CAZZVZ010000052.1:0-12550 GCA_964657655.1 Gammaproteobacteria bacterium
CCTTGGCGCCCTGCGGATTGGCCTGCGCCAGCGAGGTGAGCGCGCCAAAGGCGGCTGCCACCATCAAGGCGGTGGGGTTGAGCCTGAGTTGCAGGGAAGCCCGAGGGGAGCGCTTGGCGCGCCCGTTTTCAAAGTGCAGTTTCGACCGACCGCCCGCGGCACGCACGCCATCAACCATGAACCACCCCTGAAATTTATGACTCAGCGCGCTTCAGATCGGCGCACTGGCTGCAGGCATCAAGCTGGCGAAAGTGAGGCCGCGCCGGGCTTTGTCCTACTTTGTCTAGGCGGTTATCTTAATGCCGACCTGCGAAAATGAGTGTGAAATAGTACAAATATGTTGGCTGGGGAAGCACTGAAAAGCGACATTTCCGGCCACAATGTGATCAATTTATCGGTCTTCGCGATATTCGTTTGAAATCAATCTGGTGGCGCTCAGGCGCGAGCCTCCTCGTTCTGTGTTGCCTGGCCGGGTTCATCGCGCTGTTCTCGATTCGCGCCGCGCTCAGCCTGTCGACACTCTGGCTGCTGGTCGCATGGCTGCGTGACCGGCGCTACCAGCAGGCCCTTTCGGCCTGGATCGCCAACGCCGAAACCGACCCGCTGCCACCGGCATCGGGTCCCTGGGACGACACCTTTGGCGAGCTCTACCGGCAAAAGCGTGGCTACCAGCGCGAACAGGCAGCGCTCGCCGAGGCACTCGCGAGCCTGCGTCGTGCAGCCCAGGCGCTGCCCGACGGCGTGGTGCTGCTCAACGCACAAAACCAGATCATCTGGTGCAACGCACAGGCCGAGGAACACCTCGAACTGCGGCTCGCCAGCGACGCCGGCCAGGGCATCGCCAATCTGCTGCGCAGTCCGGACTTTCTCGCCTATCTGACCCGCGGCGAATGGGACAGCGCGCTGCTGCTGCGCATGCGCACCGGCAGTTCGCGCGTGGAACGATCGCTGTCAGTCCAGATGATCGAATACGGCGATGCACAACGCCTGCTGCTGTCGCGCGACGTCACCAAGATCGAGCGCCTTGAGACCATGCGGCGCGATTTCGTCGCCAACGTGTCGCACGAACTGAAGACCCCGCTGACGGTACTGTCCGGTTTCCTCGAGACCATCCGCGAGATCAAGCCGCCTGCCAAGCAGCGCGACGAATACCTGACCCTGATGAGCGAGCAGGCCCAGCGCATGGCCACCCTGGTGTCGGATCTGCTGACGCTTTCAGCGCTCGAAGGCACCCGGCCATTGAGCGAGGAACGCATCGACATGGCAGCGCTCATGAACCGCATCGAAACCGTGACACGTCCGTTGTCGGGGGGGCGCCACGATCTGAGTTTCAGGTCCACGCCCGGGCTCGACCTGGAGGGCGCCGAAAGCGAAGTGGCCAGCGCGCTCACCAATCTTGTCACCAACGCAATTCGCTATACGCCTGCCGGCGGCCGCATCGAGGTGAGCTTTACAAGCGACGGCGCAGGCCAGGCGGCAGGCGCAGTGTTCACCGTGTCCGACACCGGCATCGGCATTCCGGCACAGCATCTGCCGCGGCTGACGGAACGTTTCTATCGGGTCGACCGGGGTCGCTCGCGCGAGACCGGCGGCACCGGACTTGGCCTGGCCATCGTCAAGCATGTGCTGACGCGCCACCAGGCGCAGCTCGAGATCACCAGCACGGTGGGCGTTGGCAGCCGCTTCATGGCGCGCTTTCCAGCCGAGCGGGTGCGACACAGTGAGGTGCCGGTGCCGCCCGTCGAGGACAGCACCGAGAGCGGTCATGACAGCAGTGCCGCGACCAGCGCCGAGCCGGATACGGCAGCCACAGGCCAGCAGCTCAGCCAGAGCAGTGAACGCAGTCCGTCATAGCCCTTGAAACCAGCGGCTCGGCTACAGCAGGGTGAACGAGACCTGATCGAAATCAAGCCCGCGCGACATCAGCTCCGACAGACGCACCACTGAAGCCAGACCCCCTGCCACCACGCGCACGATGCGGCCTGGCCGGTAGGTGGCGAGCGGCACCACCAGGCTGAAGGCTTCCGGTGCGGCGCGCACCCGCTCCCAGACGTTCTCGACGCTGGCATTGGGATCGTTGCCCGGCAGCATCAGGAAGACGCCTTCGAGTTCCACCTGATCGACCGCTGCCTTGACCACACGCGGCATGCCAGGCAGCAGGCGGATGCGTACCAGGTGGGTGGTCGCCGGTCGGGCCACGCCTTCATGGTCGTCGTTGATGCCTTGCTGCAGGCCTTGCACGGCGCCGAGAAGGAACGGGACGGCACTGGCCTTGCCGCCCAGTTTGACCCCCAGCACGTGACCAAGGCTCAGGCCCGGCCGGGTATGGCGGCGCAGACACAGCACGCTGTCGCCGGTCTCACCCAGCACCGACCAGGTCTCGGCATCTTCCAGCAGATTCATGATCTGGGCGCGCTCGAGATCGTCGGCACCGCGCGTCAGGGCGTCGTCACGCATGCGCAGATAGTCGTAGGAACTGCCGCCCTGCGGCTGCACCGAGCCGGTCACGCTGTCGATCGGTGACGCGAGGCCGACCACAGCCAGCGCGAATTCAGAGGGCGACTGGCGCCAGTTCTGATCGGGAAACTCGATCGATTCGGGCGCAACCGTGCCCCAGTGCCGCAACAGATCATGCAGCAGTGCACGCGCGGCCTGCGCCGTGATGTTCTCGCCCATGCCAATGCTCTGCGGCGACTTGCCCTCATCGAGATATTCCAGACGGCGTGCCACGCTGGCCAAAAGTTTCTGGGTGTCGAGGCGCACCAGGTGCTCTTCACTGGCGAGCGACACCATCGGTCCTGGGTTGTTGGCCGGGCGTTGTGGCGGTGCGCCCAGTTCAGACGCCGAGTCGATGCGGTATCCGACCTTGCCGGCCCAGCGCACTGCGCAGTTGACCAGCGCCTGGAATTCCTGCGGCGTGAGGGCCGTCGGATCGGCGAGCGCGACCAGCACGGGAATATTGAACGCTGCGCGCGGCGTCTCGGCCAGCGATACATGAAGAGGATCGTCGACCACATCGCTGTGGCACTTGAGCTGGCGCGCCAGCTGCGCCAGCCGGCAGTGCTGATCCCACAGGCGTTCGGGGATCGCCACGCGCATACGCTGATAGAACAACAGCACCTGGGCGTTGAGGTCGAGCGCGCGAGCCAGGGCCATCACGCGCGTGGGCATGGGCGGCACGTCCATCTTGGCATCGCGCGGGTTGTCGACCATGGCCGACAGCGGCGTGTCGCCGAGCCGCGTGATCAGCCACTCATAGGCTTCGCGCAGGTCTTCGACGGTGTCGAGCAGCGCCCACATGTGTTCGGCGTCTGCCACCGAAATCGGCACGCTGCGGTACTCGACGCTGCGCACCCGCTCGAGCAGTGCGCCCGACAAACTGGCACGCAACGGTTCCAGCACATGGTACTTGCGCTCGGCCGGCAGGCTTCCTTCCATCAGCTCGCCGATCAGCTCGGCGACCAGCTCCAGGTTGTTGCCGGATTCGAGCGGCACCACGGTCGCGAGCCACGCGCGTGCACGCTGCGCATCGATGATGTTGGCAAGGGCGGTTTTGGAGCCGCCGGTTTCAGAACGGCGAAAACGGAATGCAACCATGGCGATGAAGGTTATTGAAATGCCTGCCGCAATGATTCCCTAATCGTCTCGGCCCGTCTACGCCGCTCTTCAAGAACTTCTGGCGAAACCTCGCGCACGCGCTCGCTCCAGACCGCTTCCGGGAAATGTGCGTCGTCGCTAAAACGCGGAATCACGTGCCAGTGCAGATGCGGCACCTGATTGCCCAAACTTGCCAGATTAATCTTGTCGCAGTGCATGGTCGAGCGAATTGCCCGCTCGCAGGCCAGCACCGCACGCAGCACCTGCTCGGCCTCGTCTTGCTCGAGATCGGTCATTTCCTGAACATGACGCGTCAAAACCACGCGCAGGTACCCAGGATAATCCCCAAAACTCGCTTCCTCGACTTCCACCACGCGCAGCACCGCGCTCTGGTACATGATGCGGCCGCCGTGTGTTTCACACAACGGACACAAGGGAGAGAGCGGCTCGTCGCTCATACCAGCACGCGCTCGATGCCGCCGGCATTGGCCTTCTTGACGTAGTCAGGCATCCAGTCTTCTCCCAGCAGATGGCGCGCCATCTCGACCACGATGTAGTCGGCCGTGACATCGACATCGTCGCCAAAGCGTGACAGCCCCTGCAGGCAGGACGGACACGAGGTTAGCACCTTGACCTGTCCCTCGAAACCGTCGGCGCGTACCGCGCGCTCATTTTTTTTCATCTCCTCCTCCTTGCGGTAGCGCACCTGGGTCGAGACATCGGGGCGCGACACGGCCAGCGTGCCGGATTCGCCGCAGCAACGATCGCTGTTGGTGATCTTGCCGTTGAGCGATTCGTTCATCAGCGTTCCGACAACTTTCAGCGGACTCTGCTTGATGGGCGAGTGGCACGGGTCATGGTACATATAGCGTACCCCTGTGGCACCCTCCAGACGCACCTTTTTTTCCAGCAGGTACTCGTGGATGTCGATGATGCGGCAGCCCGGGAAGATCTTGTCGAATTCATAGCTCTGCAACTGGTCGTAGCAGGTGCCGCAGCTGACGATCACGGTGCGGATGTCGAGATAGTTGAGGGTGTTGGCAACCCGGTGAAACAGCACCCGGTTGTCGGTCATGATCTTCTCGGCCCGGTCGAACTCGCCCGCGCCCCGTTGCGGATAACCGCAGCACAGGTACCCCGGCGGCAATACCGTTTGCACGCCGACGTGCCAGAGCAGCGCCTGGGTCGCCAGACCGACCTGCGAGAACAGCCGCTCCGAACCGCAGCCCGGGAAATAGAACACCGCCTCGGTGTCGGCGCTGGCCGTCACCGGATCACGGATGATGGGAACGATCTTGTTGTCCTCGATATCGAGCAGGGCGCGCGCCGTCTTGTTGGGCAGCTTGCCGGGCATCTTCTTGTTGACGAAGTGAATCACCTGTTCGGTCATGCGCGGCCGGCCGGTGGTCGAGGGCGGGTGCGCGGTCTGACGCTTGGCCGCCGCCTTGAAGATGCGATTGCCCAGGCGCTGCAGCTTGTATCCCGCGCCGATCATCAGGTCGCGCGTGGCGGTGATGGTGGCGGGGTCGGTGGCGTTGAGAAAGAACATCGACGCCTTGGTGCCGAGATTGACGCGCTTCTTGCCGCTGGTGCGCAGCAGATTGCGCATGGCCATCGACACGTCACCGAAATCGATATCCACAGGACACGGCGTCAGGCACTTGTGGCACACGGTGCAATGGTCGCCGACGTCGGCGAACTCGTCCCAGTGCGCCAGCGACACGCCGCGCCTGGTCTGTTCTTCGTACAGGAAGGCCTCGATCAGGAGCGAGGTGGCAAGGATCTTGTTGCGCGGTGAATAGAGCAGGTTGGCGCGCGGCACATGGGTCGCACACACTGGCTTGCACTTGCCGCAGCGCAGGCAATCCTTGATCGATTCGGAAATCGCGCCGATGGCGCTTTGCTGCATGATGAGCGACTCGGCTCCCAGCAGTCCGAAGCTTGGTGTGTACGCATTACGCAGGTCAGCCGGCAGAGCGGCATCGACCAGCAGCTTGCCGCGGTTGAAATGGCCGTTCGGATCGATCTCCTGCTTGTAGCGCCTGAAGTCGATCAGCTCGGCCTCGTTGAGATACTCGAGCTTGGTAATGCCGATACCGTGCTCACCCGAGATCACGCCATCGAGGCGGCGCGCGATCGCCATGATGCGCGCCACCGCCTGGTTGGCGGTCTTGAGCATCTCGTAGTCATCCGAATTGACCGGAATATTGGTGTGCACGTTGCCGTCGCCGGCGTGCATGTGCAGCGCCACGAAGACACGGCCCTTGAGCACCTCGCGATGCAGTTCATCGATGCGCTGCACGATGGCGGCAAAGCGTGCGCCCGAGAAGATCTGCGCCAGCGGCTGCTGCAGCTCGCGCTTCCACGAGACACGAATACGGCGGTCCTGCAGCACGTCGAACACGCGCACCGAAGGCGCCAGCTCCGTGAACAGCGCAGCATCGATGCCAAGCGCCTCGAGCGGCCCGCGCTGTGAAAGCAAGGATTCATCCATCACCTCGAGCAGCAGCTGCCAGCGCTTCTTGGTCTCGAGCACGACGCTCCTGGCCTGCTCTTGGCGATCGCCCAGCCATTCGCCGAGCGAGCCGGCCTCGAGGTCACCGTCGACGCTTTTCCCCATGGGCAGCGCGCCCAACAGGAATGCCTCGATGCGCTCGCACAAGGCAATCTTGTTGGCCACCGACAGTTCGATGTTGATGCGCTCGATTTCATCGGTGTACTCGCCCAGCCGGTCGAGTGGAATGACCACGTCTTCGTTGATCTTGAAGGCATTGGTATGGCGCGCGATGGCGGCGGTGCGGGCGCGATCGAGCCAGAAGGTCTTTCTCGCCTCTGGCGACACCGCAACGAAGCCTTCGCCACTGCGCTGGTTGGCGAGGCGCACCACGTGGGCTGCAGCTTGCGCCACGGCATCCTCGTTTTCGCCGACGATATCGCCAAACAGCACCATCTTCGGGAACGCTCCGCGGCGCGACTTGGTGGCATAGCCGACCGCGCGCAGGTAGCGTTCATCGAGATGTTCAAGACCGGCGAGCGTAGCCCCCGAGCGTTTGCTCTCGGCGTCGAGATAGGACTTGATTTCAACGATCGACGGCACGGCTTCACGCGCCTGGCCGAAGAACTCGAGGCACACGGTGCGGATGTGCGGCGGCATGCGGTGCAGCACCCAGCGCGCCGACGTGATGAGGCCATCACAGCCCTCCTTCTGCACGCCTGGCAGCCCCGACAGGAATTTGTCAGTGACGTCCTTGCCGAGCCCTTCCTTCCTGAATTTACGGCCCTCGATCTCGAGCACCCGGGTGGAGAGCACCTTGTGCGCATCATCGTCGAGGGTGCGAACTTCAAAGCGCGCCAGCGCCACGTCGTGGATCTTCGACATGTTGTGGTCCAGCCGGACCACCTCGATCCACTGGCCATTGGCATCGACCATCTTCCAGCTGGCAAGATTGTCGAGCGCCGTGCCCCACAGCACGGCCTTCTTGCCGCCTGCATTCATGGCGATGTTGCCGCCGATGCACGAGGCGTCAGCCGAGGTCGGGTCAACCGCGAACACCAGGCCGGCCTGTTCGGCAGCATCGGTGACACGCTTGGTGACCACGCCAGCGCCGCTGGCAATGGTCGCGACGCTGGCACTCATACCCGGCAGCGTCAGCCACTCGACCGCACCCAGGGTATCGAGCTTTTCAGTATTGATGACCGCAGAAAGCGGCGACAGCGGGATCGCGCCGCCGGTATAGCCGGTCCCGCCACCGCGCGGAATGATGGTCAGGCCAAGCGCGATGAGCGCCTTGACCAGCGCGGCCATCTCGCTTTCGGTATCGGGCGTGAGCACCACGAAGGGATACTCGACGCGCCAGTCGGTGGCGTCGGTCACGTGCGAGACGCGCGACAGTCCGTCGAAGCGGATATTGTCCTTGCGGGTCAGGCGCTGCAATTCGCGCATCACCTCGCGCCTGCGCTTGGCCGTCGCCTCGAACTGCGCCTCGAACTCATCGACCACGCGGTGTGCGCCGGAAAGGAGATCTGCCACGCGCCGGTCACGCACCTGGTCGGTCGCGTCGCGGCGCTTGTTGATCTCGCGCACGCGGTGGCGCAAGGCGTCGATCAGCGCCGCGCGGCGCTGGCGATTGTCGAGCAGGTCGTCTTCCAGATAGGGATTGCGCCGCACCGCCCAGATGTCGCCCAGCACCTCATAGAGCATGCGCGCCGACCGCCCGGTGCGGCGCTCGCCGCGCAACTCGCCAAGCGTCGTCCAGGCCTTCTCGCCGAGCAGCCTGATGACGATTTCGCGGTCCGAAAACGAGGTGTAGTTGTACGGGATCTCGCGCAGGCGGCTTTTCTCGCCGGGCTCTTCAAGACCGAAGTCGGTGGCAATCAGCTCGTTGGGGGCGTTCATGGATATTTCTGGAATAAAGGCGCGTCACGACGATGCAACGCACCTTCTGGGCCGCGCAATGCAGGCGAGATTGATTCTAGCCCGTTCACCTCAAGGGCGTACGTCTCAATCGACGACAGACCTGCCCTCAGACTTGCGGCAAATCCGGTTCGTGGCTACTCTCAAAGCCCCCTGGCCGAACAGCTGCCAGGAATGAGGAGCGCGCCCAGGGAGCGCGAACCCGCATCGAATCGACGCGCTGTGTGCTGGCAACCCCGGCAGGCGGGCCGTTCTGGCGCCGATTCAGAGCAACTGCTGCCGTGCGCCGAACACGCACGCGGCAAAGCCCGCCGCTACCGCGCCTTTTAGGGCGGCCCTGCTGTTTCAATCTTTTGGTCTGAACATCCTGTGGCTCGTAACGATCTCCTGCAACGTATCCTGACCGCGCGCGTCTATGAAGTCGCGCGTGAAACCGAACTCGAACGCGCGCGCCACCTGTCGGCACGCCTTGGCAACGCCGTGTGGCTCAAGCGCGAGGACAACCAGCCGGTGTTCAGTTTCAAGCTGCGCGGCGCCTATAACAAGATGGTGCTGCTGTCTAAAGAAGAGCGCGCGCGCGGCATCATCGCAGCTTCGGCCGGCAACCATGCGCAGGGCGTGGCGCTTGCCGCACAGCGCCTGGGCTGCCGCGCGGTGATCGTCATGCCCGTGACAACGCCAAGCGTCAAGGTCGATGCGGTGCGGGCCCACGGTGGCCGGGCGGTGCAGGTGGTGCTGGCAGGCGATTCCTTCAGTGACGCCTATCAGCACGCGCTGGCGCTGCAAAAGCAGCACGACTACACCTTCGTCCACCCTTTCGACGACATCGATGTGATTGCGGGCCAGGGCACGGTCGGCATGGAGATCCTGCGCCAGCATCAAGATCATATCGACGCCGTCTTCGTCGCCATCGGCGGCGGCGGGCTGATCGCAGGCGTCGGTGCCTTCATCAAGGCGGTGCGTCCCGACATCCGCGTGATCGGTGTGCAAACGCTCGATTCGGATGCCATGGCGCAGTCCCTCATCGCCGGACGGCGCGTCGCCTTGAAGCACGTGGGCCTGTTTTCTGATGGTACTGCGGTCAAGGAAGTCGGTGCATTGACCTTCAGAATCGCCAGGCAGGTGGTCGACGAAATCGTGCTGGTCGACACCGACGACATCTGTGCTGCCATCAAGGATGTGTTCGAGGACACGCGCAGCATCCTCGAGCCGGCCGGCGCGCTCGCCGTGGCGGGCCTCAAGCGCTACGTGCAGCGCGACGCCGTCAAGGGCCAGACCCTGGTTGCGATTGCCTGTGGCGCCAACATGAACTTCGATCGCATGCGCTTCGTGGCCGACCGCGCCGAGATCGGCGAGGAGCGCGAGGCCGTGTTCGCCGTGACCATCCCTGAGGAGCGCGGCAGTTTCAAGCGTTTTTGCGCCCTGATCGGAGAGCGCAGCGTGACCGAATTCAACTATCGCATCTCCGACGCGAGCCGGGCGGTGCTGTTCGTCGGCATCGCCATCAAGGCGCGCAGCGAAGGAGACCGGATCGCGGCATCGTTTCGAAAGCGCGGATTCGCAACGCTTGACCTGTCGGCCGACGAACTCGCCAAGGAGCACCTGCGCTACATGGTCGGCGGGCGCTCTGCACTCGCGGTCGACGAAATGCTCTATCGCTTCGAATTTCCCGAACGTCCCGGCTCGCTGATGCAGTTCCTCAATTCACTCAGCCCCAACTGGAACATCAGCCTGTTTCACTACCGCAATCAGGGCGCCGACTACAGCACCATCCTGGTCGGCCTGCAGGTGCCTGCGGCAGAGCGTCGCGAGTTCTCGGTATTCCTGAAGGAACTGGGCTATCAGGCCAGCGACGAGACCGCCAATCCGGCCTATCACCTGTTCCTGCAATAGCCTAACGCTCAACAAAGCGCTGCGCGAAGCGGCAAGGCTTGGCATACTCGGCAGATGACCGCCACCTCCACCGCAAACCTCGCAGGCGCGCCGCGCCAGTACCGCTACTACGACTTCATCATGGCGGCGTTCGTCACCGTGCTGATCTGCTCGAACTTCATCGGTGCAGCCAAGCAGGCCGTCATCACGCTGCCGCTGGTGGGCCAGGTGCCGTTTGGCGCCGGCATCCTGTTCTTTCCGATTTCATACTTCTTTGGCGACGTGCTGACCGAAGTCTATGGCTATGCGCGTGACAGGCGCTGCGTGTGGGCCGGCTTTGCCGGCCTTGCCTTCGCATCGCTGATGGCGTTTGTGGTGGTGCACCTGCCGGCCGGGCCGAGCAGCTACATGGCCAGCTACCAGCCCGCCATGGAAACTGTGTTTGGCAACAGCTGGCGCATTGCGCTGGCCTCGATGCTGGCCTTTTGGGCCGGCAGCTTTGCCAACAGCTACGTACTGGCCAAGATCAAGATCGCCACCGAGGGACGATTCCTGTGGATGCGCGCCATCGGCTCGACCGCCGTGGGCGAAGCGATCGACTCGTCGCTCTTCTACGTGATTGCCTTCTACGGCATCTGGGAAACAGACGACATCGTCAAGGTGGCGCTGATCCAGTACCTGCTCAAGACCGGCTGGGAAGTGATCGCCACGCCGCTGACCTACCAGATGGTCGGATTTCTGAAACGCCGCGAGAACGAGGACTACTACGATCGGCGCACCAACTTCTCGCCCTTCAAGCTCGAGGTCTAGCGCGCGTTGAGCTGATCTGCCAGGTCGATGAAGCTGTCGACGTTGAGATCAAAGCGCGCATCGGCGCCCGGGCTCGGGTGCCTGCCCTGCCCATACTCGAGCGGACGCTGCACCAGCGCCGTCTTGAGGCCGCAATCCTGCGCGGCCGCCAGATCCGACTTGTGGGCTGCCACCAGCATCACCTCATGTGGCGCGACATCAAGCATGCGCGCGGCGCCGAGATAGACCTCGGCATCAGGCTTGTAGGCGTGAAACAGCTCCGCCGACAGAATCACGTCAAACGGCAGCTCGGCAAACTTCGCCAGATCGACCAGCAGGCTGACGTTGCCGTTTGACAGCGTCGAGAGGATGAAGCGGCGCTTCAGGCGTTCAAGGCCGGCCACGCTGTCGGGCCAGGGATGCAGCCGATGCCACACCATGTTGAGGTGGCGCAGGTCGGTCTCCGACAAGCTCGCGAGGCCGAACTCAGGCAACAGCTCATCGAGAATCATGCGATGCAGGTGATCGATCAGGGTCCATGGCAGTTCGCCCTTCCTGACCCGGTCCATGGCCTTGGGATAGCCACGCCGCCAGGCATCGGCCAGCGCCTCGGCATCGACGTTGAGATGATGTGCGGCGGCAAGGCTTGCGACCTCGGCGATGATGCTGCCGCGCCAGTCGACCACCGTGCCAAAGACGTCAAAGCACAGCACGCGTGGAAGTGGAGAAAATCCGCTCATCAGTAGCGCGGCCGAAAGCGTGCTGCATCAACGGCGGCCCACAGATGGATCACAGGGCCGATCCAGAAGATCACGAACCACAGGAAGACGAACAGCGCCCAGAACACCAGCATGGAGAAAAAGAACAGCACTGCGGCCAGGATTCGTCCCTGCAGCAACTGTCCAAGGCCAGGAACAAACAGGCTGCACAGCGCTGCAAGTACGTTCCCGCCCGACCCTGGTCCCTCAGCCATGCCGACCTCCTGTTGGTTCGAGTTACTTCAGCACCAGCGCGTCACGCTCGAAAAAGCGCAGTGGAATCAGTTGTTCGAGCACCGCGCGCTGTGAAACATCGCCGCATCCCAAGTCCGTATCGCCCGATGCCGCGCTCGAGGCAAGTGTCTTGAAATCGAACAGGTCGGTATCACCCAGGTGGGAAGGCACCACAGTGCGCAGCGCGCGCGCGATATTCTGGATCCGGCCGGGGCTATCCTTTTCCCATTGAGCCAGCATTTCCTTGACCTTCTGGCGCTGAAGATTTTCCTGCGAGCCGCACAGGTCGCAGGGAATGATGGGGAACTGCAGGTGGCGCGCGTAGCTCGCGATATCGCGTTCTGCGCAATAGACCAGCGGGCGAATCACCACGTGTTCACCGGTATCGCTCAACAGCTTGGGCGCCATGCCCTTGAGACGGCCGCCGAAGAACATGTTCAGAAACAGCGTTTCGATGGTGTCTTCACGATGATGGCCGAGTGCGATCTTGTTGGCGCCGATCTCTTCGGCGGTGCGGTAAAGAATGCCGCGTCGCAGGCGCGAACACAAAGAGCAGGTGGTCTTTCCCTCGGGAATCTTTTCCTTGACGATCGAATAGGTGTCCTGCTCGACGATGCGAAATGGCACCTTTTCACGGCTCAGATAATCGGGCAGAACGTGTTCAGGAAAATTGGGCTGCTTCTGGTCGACATTGACGGCGGTCAGCGAGAAGCTGATGGGCGCGCGCTGCTGCAGCAGCCTGAGCAGCGCCAGCATGGTGTAGGAGTCCTTGCCGCCGCTCAGGCACACCATCACGTGGTCGCCCTCTTCGATCATCTGGTAATCGACGATGGCAGTCCCGGTCTCCTTGATGAGACGCGATTCGAGGTGCTGGAAGTTGGCGGAA
>CAZZVZ010000053.1:0-12540 GCA_964657655.1 Gammaproteobacteria bacterium
GGAAATCTCGCAGCGTGTCTATGTGATGGGCCATGGCACCATCGTTTTTGAAGGTACCCCTGCCGGGCTGCGCGCTGACGCAAACGTACGCAAGGAGTGGCTCGAAGTCTAGGCCGCAGACTTGCCGGACGGGCCGATTTGACCGAAAATAAAACGTTCGTTCGTTTTTCTCAAAACGAACCTGCCAGAAGCGTCATCCAATAACAGATCCAACTTCGGAGATCCCCCTCATGACCGCTGAATACAAAGTCCACGGCTCGACTGCCGTGATCACGCTCAACAATCCGCCGGTCAATGGCCTGGGGTTCAAGACACGCGCGGCCATCGTCGATGGCGTGGTCAAGGCCGAGGCCGATCCGGCCATCAAGGCGATCGTCATCACCGGTCATGGCAAGGCTTTTTCAGGCGGCGCCGACATCAAGGAATTCAATACCCCGGCTGCCACTGCAGAGCCCAACCTCAACACCGTGATCCGCGTGCTGGACGACGCCAAGAAGCCGATCGTGGCGGCGATTCACTCAGTGGCCATGGGCGGCGGTCTGGAGCTTGCCATGGGATGCCATTTCCGCGTGGCGCAAAAAGGCGCCCAGATTGCCCTGCCCGAGGTCAAGCTCGGCGTGCTGCCCGGTGCGGGTGGCACGCAGCGTCTGCCGCGCCTGATCGGCGCCGAGCCTGCGCTCAACATGATCGTCTCGGGCAATACCGTGCTGGCCGAAAAGCTGGCGGGAACGGCACTGTTTGACGAGGTGGTCGAGGGCGACGTGCTCGAGGCGGCATTGAAGTTTGCCGATGCGGTCGTCAAGAACAACACGCCGCTCAAGCGCGCGCGTGATATCAAGCTCGAAGTGCCGAGCGCTGAAGGCTTTTTCGGCTTTGCGCACAACACGGTGGCGGCCATCGCCAAGAACTACCCGGCGCCGCTCAAGTGCGTCGAGGCGGTCGAAGCATCGGCCACCAAAAAATTCGACGAGGGCATGCGCATCGAGCGTGAAGCCTTCATGTGGCTGGTGCAAACGCCCGAATCCAAAGCCTTGCGCCACGCGTTCTTCGGCGAGCGTGCCGCCAGCAAGATCGCTGACATTCCCGAAGGTACGCCGACCCGCAAGATCGACAAGGTTGCCGTGATCGGTGCCGGCACCATGGGCGGCGGCATCGCCATGAATTTCCTCAACGCCGGTATCCCGGTGATGGTGCTTGAGATGAAGCAAGAAGCGCTCGATCGCGGCATCGGCGTGGTGAAGAAGAACTACGAGAATTCCGCCAAGAAGGGCAAGCTCACCGAAGCCAAGCTCAACGAGCGCATGGGCCTGCTCACGACCACCTTGTCCTATGACGACATCAAGGACGCCGATCTGGTGATCGAGGCGGTGTTCGAAGAAATCGGCGTCAAGGAAACCGTCTTCAGGAAGCTCGACGAAGTGATGAAGAAGGGCGCCATCCTGGCATCCAACACCTCGACCCTTGACGTCGACCGCATCGCCTCGTTCACCAAGCGTCCCGAAGACGTGGTCGGCCTGCACTTCTTTAGCCCGGCCAATGTCATGAAGCTGCTTGAGATCGTGCGCGGTGCCAAGACCGGCAAGGACGTGCTGGCAACCGTGATGCAGATCGCCAAGAAGATCAAGAAGACCGGTGTCGTGTCTGGCGTGTGCGACGGTTTCATCGGCAATCGCATGATCGAACAGTACAGCCGCCAGGCCGGCTTCCTGATCGAAGAGGGCGCGCTGCCGCAGCAGGTCGACAAGGCGGTCGAGAAATTCGGTTTTGCCATGGGGCCGTTCCGTATGGGTGACCTCGCCGGCAACGATATCGGCTGGGCCATCAGGAAGCGCCGCTACGTCGACAAGCCGAACATCACCTATTCGAAAACCGCCGATCTGCTGTGCGAATTGGGTCGTTTCGGTCAGAAAACCGGCGCCGGCTGGTACGACTACAAGCCAGGCGACCGCACACCGTATCCGTCCAAGGTGGTCGATGACATGGTCATCAAGCAGTCCAAGGATCTTGGCATCGAACGTCGCAAGATCAGCGACGAAGAGATCGTCGAGCGCCTGGTGTACGCGCTGGTCAACGAAGGCGCATACATCCTCGAAGAGGGCATTGCGCAACGCGCCTCGGACATCGACATGGTCTATCTGACCGGCTATGGCTTTCCGCTGTATCGCGGCGGACCGATGTTCTATGCCGATACCGTCGGCCTGCCCAATGTGCTGCGCGCCATCGAGAAATATTCGCACGGCCTGCAGGGCAGTGCCTGGAAGCCGGCGCCGCTGTTGGTCAAGCTCGCATCAGAAGGCAAATCGTTTAACTGAAATCCGCGGCCAGGATTTCGCCGCGGACAACTAGGAGCACATCATGGAAGATGCAGTAATCGTCTCGACCGCACGCACCGGTCTTGCCAAGTCCTGGAAGGGTGCCTTCAACATGACGCATGGCGCCAGCATGGGCGGGCATGTGGTCAAGCACGCCATGGAGCGCGCCGGAATCGAAGCCGGCATGGTGGAAGACGTCATCATGGGCTGTGCCAATCCCGAAGGCGCCACCGGCGCCAATATCGCGCGCCAGGTGGCGCTCAGTGCCGGCTGCCCGGTCAGCGTCTCGGGCATGACCGTCAATCGCTTCTGTTCGAGCGGCCTGCAGACCATTGCGCTGGCAGCACAGCGGGTGCAAAGCGGTGAAGGCGACGTCTACGTGGCAGGCGGGGTTGAATCGATCTCGTGTGTGCAAAACGAATCGAACCGTCACATGATCGCCGACTACTGGCTGTCGAAGAACAAGCCGGAAATCTACTGGAGCATGCTGCAGACGGCCGAAATGGTGAGCAAACGCTACGGCATTCCACGTGAAGTCCAGGACGAGTACGGCGCACGCAGCCAGCAGCGCGCAGCAGCGTCGCGCGAGGCCGGGCGCTTCAAGGAAGAGATCGTGCCGATGACCACCACCATGGGGGTGGCCGACAAGGCCACCGGCCTGCTTGGGACCAAGGAAGTCACGATTTCCGAGGACGAGGGCATCCGCGGCGACACCACCTATGAAGCGGTCTCGAAGATCCGCTCGGCGCTGCCAGGCGGCGTGATCGCGGCCGGCAACGCCAGCCAGTTCTCCGATGGCGCCTCGGCTGCGGTCATCATGAGCGGCAAGCTGGCCGAACAACGTGGCGTCAAGCCGCTCGGCATTTTCCGTGGCTTCGCGGTGGCCGGCTGCGAGCCTGATGAAATGGGGATCGGTCCGGTCTATGCGATCCCGAAGCTACTGGAACGCACCGGCAAGAAGATTTCCGACATCGGTCTTTGGGAACTCAATGAAGCGTTTGCCGTGCAGGTGATCTACTGCCGCGACAAGCTCGGCATCCCCGACGAGCGCCTGAACGTCGATGGCGGTGCGATTGCGGTCGGCCATCCCTACGGTGTCACCGGTGCCCGACTGGTCGGCCACGCCCTCATCGAAGGCAAGCGCCGCGGCGAGAAATTCGTGGTGGTGACGATGTGCATCGGTGGCGGCATGGGCGCAGCCGGCCTGTTCGAAGTGGTGTGAGGAAGGCTTCGCGCCGCCATGCGGCGCGACCTTCAACGAGCCGATGAATTCCAAGATCCTGTCGCGCCGCGACCTCGAGTTCCTGCTCTATGAGTGGCTCGATGTCGAATCCCTAACCCGTGCCGATCGCTACAGCGATCACTCGCGTGAAACCTTCGATGCGGCGCTCGAGACCTGTGAACTGATCGCGACCGAGCAGTTCGCGCCACACAACAAGAAGGCGGATGCCGAGGAGCCGCACTTCGACGGCGAGCGGGTGCACATGATTCCCGAGGTCGCAGTCGCGCTCAAGGCGTTCTGCGACGCCGGTCTGATGGCCGCCGGCCAGGATTACGAACTGGGTGGCATGCAGTTGCCGGCGGTGGTGGAAAAAGCCGGCTTCGCCTTCTTCAAGGCCGCCAACGTTGGCACCTCGTCCTATCCGTTCTTGACCATCGGCAATGCCAACCTGCTGCTGGCGCACGGCAGCGAAGAGCAGATCGAGCGCTTCGTGCGTCCCATGATGACGGGACGCTTCTTTGGCACCATGTGTCTGTCCGAACCGCAGGCCGGCTCCTCGCTGGCAGATGTCAAGACGCGCGCCGAGCCTCAGCCCGACGGCAGCTATCGCCTGTTCGGCAGCAAGATGTGGATCTCGGCCGGCGAGCACGACCTGTCGGAAAACATCGTCCATCTGGTGCTGGCCAAGATTCCGGGCGGCCCGCCCGGCGTCAAGGGCATATCGCTGTTCATCGTGCCCAAGGTGCTGGTCAATGACGATGGCAGCCTGGGCGAGCGCAACGATGTGGTGCTGGCCGGCCTGAATCACAAGATGGGCTACCGCGGGACCACCAATACGCTGCTCAATTTTGGGGAAGGGCGCTTCACCCCTGGTGGCGCTGCAGGCGCGCTCGGCTATCTGGTGGGTGAGGCCAATCGGGGCCTGCCCTACATGTTTCACATGATGAACGAAGCGCGCATCGGCGTGGGTCTGGGCGCCACGGTGCTGGGCTACACCGGCTACCTGCATGCCCTCGACTATGCGCGCAACCGCCCGCAGGGACGCCATCCGCATCAGAAGGATCCGAGCGCAGATCAGGTCGCGATCATCGAGCACAGCGACGTGAAACGCATGCTGCTGGCGCAAAAGGCCTATGTCGAGGGAGCGCTCGGCCTGTGCCTGTTCTGCGCGCGCCTGGTCGATGAAGAGCGCGTGGCCAGCAGCAAGGAGGCGCGCCGTGATGCAACCGCATTGCTCGACATCCTGACCCCGGTCGCCAAGAGCTGGCCGTCGCAGTGGTGCCTCGAGGCCAACAGTCTTGCCATCCAGGTGCACGGCGGGTATGGCTATACGCGCGACTACAACGTCGAGCAGTTTTACCGCGACAACCGGCTCAATCCGATTCACGAAGGCACGCACGGCATCCAGGGCCTGGACCTGCTCGGACGCAAGGTCGTCATCGACAGCGGCCGATCGCTGCTGCTGCTCGCCGAACGCATCGGCCAGACCATCGAGCGCGCCAGACAGGATGCGACAGGCGAACTGGCGCGCGACGCCGGCGCACTCGAAACGATGCTCGCGCGCTTGCTCGAAGTCACAAGACTGCTGCATGGCCTTGCCGATGTACGCGTCACGCTCGCCAATGCGAGCAGTTATCTGGAGGCATTTGGCCACGTGGTGGTGGCCTTCATCTGGCTCGAGCAGGCACTGGTCGCGCAGGCGGCACTCGCGCACGCAGCCGACGGCAGCGCGGCCGATTTCTACCACGGCAAGCTTGCTGCCTGCCGCTACTTCTATCACTACGAATTGCCCAAGGTCGAGCCGATGCTCGACCTGCTGGCAGCCTTCGACACCACCACGCTCGACATGCAAGACGCGTGGTTCTGACCATCTCCCTGGGGACATTTCATGAGCATCAAGACACTGTTTGATCTGACCGGCCGTACCGCGCTGGTGACGGGTGGCTCGCGCGGCCTTGGCTTGCAGATCGCCGAGGCACTGGGCGAGCAGGGCGCCCGCCTGGTGCTGACCTCAAGAAAGCAGGACGATCTCGACGAGGCCGTCGAGCACCTGAAGAAGATGGGCTTCGAGGCCACCGCGATCGCGGCCGACCTGTCAGATGAGAATTCGGCCAAAGCGGTGGTGGCAAGTGCCATCGGCACGCTCGGGCACATCGACATCCTGATCAATAACGCCGGCGCCACCTGGGGTGCGCCAGCGGAGGATCACCCGCTCGAAGCGTGGGACAAGGTCATGAATCTCAACGTGCGCAGCATCTTCATGGTGAGTCAGGCCGTCGGCAAGCAAAGCATGATCCCAAGGCGCTCTGGCCGCATCGTCAATGTTGCCTCGATCGCTGGCCTGAAGGGCAATGCACCGGGCACCATGAAGACGGTGGCCTACAACACCAGCAAGGGCGCGGTGGTCAACTTCACGCGCGTCCTGGCCGGCGAATGGGGTCCGTACAACATCACCGTCAATGCCGTGGCGCCCGGGTTCTTCCCGTCCAAGATGACGCGCGGCGTGTTGAAGGAGTTCGGCGAGGAGAAGCTGGCGCAGCACGCGCCTTTGCAGCGCATCGGTGGCTCGGAAGATCTCAAGGGTGCAGCATTGCTGTTCGCCTCCGATGCCGGGCGCCACATCACCGGCCAGGTGCTGGCCGTTGATGGTGGCGTGAGCGTCGTCTAGAGCAGACTGATCACGGGCCAGCGCCGCTCGCGCGCCAGCATCCTCAGTCCCTCGTCGGGATCGACCGCAATCGGCTGGTCGCATTCCTCGAGCAGGGCGCGGTCGTTGATCGAGTCGCTATAGAAACGCAACAGCTCGATGTCGGCGCGCGTCGCGATGCCGGGCAGGGCGCCGCTGGCCAGCCAGGCGAAGAGGCGCGTGACCTTGCCAGAACGCATGCTGGGAATGCCGCTGACGCGACCGGTCAGGTCGCTGTCGCCTGCGAGCGCGACTTTGCCCGAGTCGGCGCGCTGGCGGACTTCACATTCAGTGGCGATCAGGTGCTCGATGCCAAAGGCGCTTGCAATCGGCTCGGTGATGAAGCGGTTGGTGGCCGTGATGATGGCGAGCGCATCGCCTCTTGAGCGGTGCTGCTCAACCAGTAAACGCGCCTTCTGACTGATTGAAGGAATGACGATTTCTGCGATGAAGCGTTGCCGCAGTGCCTCGCGCTCGACGCCTGTAAAGCGCGTCAGGATGCCGATGAAGAATTCGCAGAAGGCAACATCCGGCTGGTTGCCACCGGCCAGGTAGCGCGCCTTCATGGCGGCGGCAGCCGGCAGGAATTCGTTGCTGTCGAGCGCGCCGGTATCGCACAAAAAGGCGACCCACGACTGATTGGTGTCGAGCGGCAGCAGCGTATGGTCGAGGTCGAACAGCGTTACATGCATGGCTCGCTATGGGAGAGAACAAGTGGGCGCGATTCTACCTGCGCTGTTCCTTGGCCGCAGCAGCGCTGGGTTAGAATGGCGGTCTGCGGCAGACACCTTCAAACCGCGCGATATCGCAGTCGACTTCTCTTTGATGCCTCTCGCTACGCCTCGCCCCGCAATCTCGTGACCACCCCGATCAAGTTCCATAAAGACATCCCCTTCATCAACGACATGGGCGTCGAATTCGTCAGCGCCGAAGGTGGCAAGGCCGTGGTTGCACTGTTGCTCGACGAGCGTCATCTGAACAGCTGGCAGGTGGCGCATGGCGGTGTCATCATGACGCTGCTCGACGTCGTCATGGCGGTTGCCGGTCGCACGCTCGAACCCACCGCCGGCGGTGGCGTCACGGTCGAGATGAAGACCAGCTTCTTGCAGCCAGGACGCGCCGGCAGCCGGCTGGTGGCGAGCGGGACTGCGTTTCACCGCTCCACCACCATGGCATTTTGCGAAGGCGAAGTGCGCGATGACCAGGACCGCCTGATCGCCAAGGCGCTCGGGACTTTCAAGTATTTGAAGCGCCGCGTCCTCGCCGAGGGTAGCGCCGCCAAACTGGAGACCAAATCATGACCACCTACAAACGCATCGTCTTGGCATCGCGCCCGCATGGCCAGGTCAGCCCGGACAACTTCCGGCTGGAAGAAGCGACGCTACCTGCATTGAATGAAGGGGAAGTGCTGGTGCACAACCATTTCATGTCGCTTGATCCCTACATGCGCGGGCGCATGAACGACGCCAAGTCATACGCCTTGCCGCAAAACATCGATGCCACCATGGGTGGCGCGACTGCAGGTGTGGTGGTGGAATCGAAGTCGCCCGATTTCAAGGTCGGCGACCATGTCAGGGGCATGCTTGGCTGGGCCGAGTACGGCATTTCCGATGCGCGTGCGCTATCGCGCGTCGATACCCGAGAGATTCCGCTGTCGGCCTACCTTGGCGTGGTCGGCATGCCCGGCATGACGGCCTGGTACGGGCTCAACAAGATCATCGCGCCCAAGGCCGGTGAAACCGTGGTGGTGAGTGCTGCCAGTGGCGCTGTTGGCAGTGCCGTAGGCCAGCTCGCCAAGCTCGCCGGTGCGCGCGTGGTCGGTATCGCAGGGGGCGCCGAAAAATGCCGCTACGTGACTGATGAACTGGGCTTTGACGCCTGCATTGATTACCGCACCGCGGCTGACGTACGCGCCATGTCCAAGCTGATTGGCGAAGCCGCACCCAATGGCGTTGACGGTCATTTCGAGAATGTCGGCGGCGATGTCCTCAATGGCGTCATGACGCGTCTTAACCCGTTCGCCCGCGTCGCCATCTGCGGCCTGATCAGCGACTACAACGCAGTGCCGGGCGATGCCATGAAAAGTGCCATCGTCAATCCAGCCATGTTTCTCGTGGCGCGCTTCAAGATGCAGGGCTTCATCGTGTCTGACCATCTTGACCTGTGGCCCGAGGGTCTGGCCGAACTCGCGCGTCATGTTGCCAGCGGCAAGCTCAAGTACCGCGAGACCGTGGCTGAGGGGCTGGAGAAGGCGCCGGAGGCCTTCATCGGCATGCTGGCCGGCAAGAATTTCGGCAAACAGCTGGTGCGCCTCGCCTGAGCCGGCATGTGGCGATCGCGTTGATGAGCACACCGATTCTGCATCACTACGTCATGTCGCCCTTCGCCCAGAAGGCGCGCATGATGCTGGGCTTCAAGGGCGTCAAATGGCGTTCGGTGCTGATCCCCAACATCATGCCCAAGCCCGATCTGCTGGCGCTGACCGGGGGATACAGGCGTACCCCGGTGCTACAGGTGGGTGCCGACATCTATTGCGATAGCGCCCTGATTGCCGAGCGGCTGGAACAGATCAGCCCGGCGCCCTCGCTCTATCCGAAGCACATCGCCGCCGCCAGCAAGACGCTGGCGCAGTGGGCCGATACCACCTTGTTCTGGACCGCGGTGACCTACGCCCTGCAGCCTGCCGGCATGGCCGTGATGTTCGACGGCATCTCGCGCGAACAGATGAAGGCATTTGCGGATGATCGCCAGCCGTTTCGCCAGAACGTGCCGCGGCTACGCATTCCAGAAGCCACCTACAGTCTTCAGATCTATCTGGAACGCCTCAACGAAATACTCGGCGATCAGGTGTTTTTGTTCGGCGAACTGCCGTCGATTGCCGATTTCTCGGTGGCGCATTGCCTGTGGTTCGTCAAGCTTGGCGGGCCTGTGGCCGATATCCTCAAGCCGCTGCCACGCATCTGCGCATGGCTCGAGCGCGTGCTGGCGTATGCGTTGCCGGCCGACAGCGAGATGAGCGCCCAGCAGGCCATTGCAGAAGCGCGCGCAGCACAGGTGCTGCCGTCCTCTGGCATCGAGGTCGACCTGCACGGTATCGGGGCCGGTGACATGGTCACGGTTGGCGCCATCGACTGGGGCACCGAGACGGTGACGGGCGCGCTCTATGGCGCGAGCCGCGATCGCATTAGCATCTTGCGAGACGACCAGCGCGCCGGCCAGGTGGCGGTGCATTTCCCGCGGCTGGGGTTCGAGATGAGACGCGCTGCATGAGCGCACTGACCTTTACCTTTGCTCGCCTGGAGCGGCTGAGCGGGGTCGATGTGCACGCGCTCCTGAAACTTCGCGCGGAGGTGTTTTCAGTCGAGCAGAACTGCGTGTTCCTCGATCCCGACGACGCCGACATCGACAGCTGGCACCTGCTCGGTCGCAGTGGCGCGGGCGGCGAACTGCTGGCCTATCTGCGGATCGTCGACGCTGGCATCAAGTATCCAGAACCGTCCATCGGCCGCGTCGTGACAGCAGCCAAGGCACGTGGCCAGAACCTCGGACGGGCGCTGATGGCAGAAGGTCTCGGGCGCTGTCACGCGCTCTGGCCAGAACTCGGCGTGGTGATCAACGCCCAGCATCGCCTGTTGCGCTTCTATCAGGATTTTGGCTTTGTTTCGCGGGGCGAGCCTTACATCGAGGACGGTATCTCCCATATCGAGATGGCGCGACCGGCCGAGCCGGCGGGCGTCAAGGCATAACAACAATCACCTTCACTGGAGACACAGAAAATGGAATTGCTCAAAGGCTCGGTCGCGGTCATCACGGGTGGCGGCAGCGGATTCGGTCGTGAATTCGGCCTGTTGGCCGCCGCCGCCGGCATGCACGTGGTGCTGGCCGATGTGCAGGCCGATGCGCTGGCGCGTGTGTCCGATGAAATCAAGGCACTCGGCGGGGAAGTGCTGGCGCAGACGGTCGACGTGTCCAAGGCCGATCAGGTCGAGACGCTGGCCGAGTCGACCATGGAGCGTTTTGGAGCTGTGCACCTGCTGTTCAACAACGCCGGCGTCGGCAGTGGCGGTCTGGTCTGGGAGAATTCGCTGGCCGACTGGAACTGGGTGCTGGGGGTCAACGTGTTCGGCGTGATCCATGGCGTCAAGAGCTTCGTGCCGCGCATGCTGGCGCTGGGCGCCAAGGATGCGAACTACCGGGGCCATGTGGTCAACACCGCGTCGATGGCGGGTCTTCTGACCGCACCCAACATGGGCATCTACAACGTCAGCAAGCACGCCGTGGTGGCACTCACCGAGACCCTCTACCAGGATCTGCATCTGATCGATGCGCCGGTCGGTGCCTCGGTGCTGTGCCCCTACTTTGTGCCCACCGGAATCAGCGATTCTCACCGCAACGCGCCAAGCAAGATCGCAAGCGAAGGCCAGACCGCGTCACAAAAAGCCGCAGCGCTGATGTCCAGCAAGGCGGTGAGTTCTGGCAAGGTGAGCGCGCGTGACGTGGCCGAACGCACCTTCGCGGCGATTCGCGACGACCAGTTCTACATCTATTCGCATCCGCAGGCGCTCGGCAACGTGCAGTCGCGCATGGAAGACATCATCGCCATCCGCAACCCGAGCGACCCCTTCAAGGCGCGTCCGGACCTGCGCGACAAGCTTCGCGGTGCAATTGACGCGGCCGCTGCCCGCTAGCCGGAAGAAAACGCAGCCGATGGGGCTATTGCCGGGCGAGCGGCGCGACGCATAATCGGGCAACGGCTCGACTCATTCCAGGAGAGAGCTCAATGTTGCTACTTCCGGATCCATCGCGCTTTGAAGCTGTATTACTTTAAGGGCAAGACCGCGTCGAATTTCGGCGACGAGCTCAACACCTGGCTCTGGCCGCAATTGCTGCCAGGGGTTTTCGACGACGACCCCGATGCGCTGTTTCTGGGCATCGGCTCGGTACTGTTCGATTTCTTTCCCAAGCATCAGCAGAAAATCGTGTGTGGCTCGGGCTACGGCGGCTATACCGCCAAGCCGGTGCTCGACGACACGTGGAAGGTCTACTTCGTGCGCGGCCGCCTGACCGCTGAGGCACTTGGCCTTGATCCGCGGCTTGGCATTGGCGACGCGGCGATTCTTCTGCGCTCGTGCACGCTGCCCACAGTTGCCAAGCGCTACAAGGCGTCGTTCATGCCGCACTGGGAAAGTGTGCCGCGCGGCAACTGGACCAGCATCTGCGAGCGCGCCGGTGTTCACTTCATCGATCCTGGACAAAGCGTACCGGCGGTACTCGATCAGCTGCTTGCATCTGAACTCGTCATCACCGAGGCGATGCACGGCGCGATTGTCGCCGATGTCCTCAGGGTGCCCTGGATTCCGGTGCTGCCGCTGCGCGCTTCGCATCGCATGAAATGGCACGACTGGGCCTCAGCGCTTGACCTCACGCTCGAGTTCAAGCAGCTGGCCGGCCCCAACGCTCACGAATGGACCATCAGCCGTCTCGAGAGTGGCCGCTGGCGCAGACGCTGCGAAAAATATGCCTCGTGGCTCAGTCGCGTCGATGAGCCGTTCGCATCGCTGTGTGCAGCAGCGCTCAAGCGCTTCGCCACCGAACGGTCTTTTCTGAGTGCCGACGGTGCGCTTTCTTCAGCGCACGCACAGATGCTCGAAAAGCTCGAGCAGTTCAAGGCTGATCGTGCTTCGACAGCAAGGCAACCCAGGCGCGCGACCAGCGCATCAGGCGTCCTGCTCGACCAGATCTCCTCGTAGCTGGGCCCTGGTGTAGCGTGCCATACCGATCAGCACCAGCATCGCGTGGCGCGGGTCGAAGTAGCGAAACAGGTCGCGCGCAATGCTCTTGATAAAGAGCATCGCCACGTAGCCCCTGAGATCAGCATCCAGAAGACCCTTGGCATAGAGTGCCCCTTCACCCAGCTGATAGAAGCGCTCCAGTTCCCTGATGTGCTCGGCCTTGCGTCCGTGATGATGCTGCACCACAGGTCCTGGGAAGTAGCCGCCGGCCCATCCTTTCATGCACACCCGGATGGCGAGTTCCCAGTCTTCTCCGGCGTAGCGGGTTCCGGCGCCGAAGTTGGGATCAAACAGACCCGCCTCGCGTAGCGCCTGGCGCCGAAATGCAAGGTTGGCACCCTGCACCAGGCCTAGATAGACAGCGCCGCCTGCGGCAACCGGGATCGCCTGTTCGGACTGGTTGATGGTGATTGGATAGTCGCTTGGATCAAACAGCATGATGCGACCGGACATAAAGCCGATGCCCGGATCCTGGAACACCCGCATCACCTCGCTCAGATAGTCAGGCTGGACGTAGCAGTCGTCGTC